>NZ_JBGQRB010000009.1:0-63736 GCF_045528645.1 Ruoffia sp. FAM 20857 | reverse complement strand
TAAAGATGAGAACACAACACAAACTATCGTTGCATAGAGAGACACTTAAACATAGGAATAAAAAAAGAGCCAAGGTGACTGCGTCACCTGGCTCCTCGGTCCACCAACATCAAAAATTCATGAACCATTAAATGCTTCTAATTTCTTACATGACCCGGTTCATCATCAATTGAATCATAATTGATACTACTAACATAAAGATTTCACCACTATAAGTCGCCAAGGCGAACTTTGGTTGTTTAAAGGTCGCGAAAGCTTTTTTAATTGAAATCGCAAAATATTTTGTGACGAAAAATAATAAAATCAGTAATAAAAATCCGTGTACGACATTATTTAACATAAATAAGGCAATCATTAATAGAGCAATGCTAGCGTAGAAAATATGCTGACTTTCCTCGTCTTGCACTTTATCCCATTTCAACTTAATTAAATAACCTGCTAGCGGTAATAAAAAGATGGCTAGCATTTGTAACGTCAGTACCGGAGTTGTTTGAAGTAAATCAACCATCGTGACCGACTGCATTGATGCGGTTATATTAATGTAGAAGAGGAATAAGAAAGGGGTAAGGCAAAATAATATTATCACACCATAAATCATACGATTCATTAATTTTTTCGACATAATCATAAGGTTCTCCTAACTTTCTTCGGATTCTAATTTTCGAACATAATTAAAATACTTTAAAAATAACATATTCGTAACTCAACTGACGGGTAGAAAAGATACCATCTCATCATTTTTATAAGGAATAGTAATTGTTTGAAAGTAAATCGTATACTTGGCAATGCGGGTAAGTAAGCGTGCTTGACTACTCGTAATCGCAATTATTAACACATCACTCTCATTCGCTGCTCGGCTGATCATCTCATTCTGAAAGAGAATGGCTAAAGAAAGAATAATACCTGCGAATGAAAATAATAAAACCGGAACGAACATCGCTCCTCCAAAACGCTGTATCTTTTGCATCATACTTACTCACTCCTTTTTTTATAATGTATATTTATATTAAGTGAAGTTCCCAGTTTAGGCAACCGCTTTCAATTAGTTTGGACCGGGTTCCATTGTCAGGTCACAGTTCCAGAAGATGGGAATTGTTGCGGGATGAATATAACTGGGATAAAAAAACCTACCAACATTTTAAAAATGTTAGTAGGTTACTTGAGTTTGTAATATATACTATCTACACTTTCCCCGATGAGAAGGTTCCAATTGGCAAGTGGTCGTTGACGATTTCTGAGTTTTCGTCCAGAGTACTGATCTGTTTAGTTCCTGCTTTCCTTAAGTACCAAAGGATAATCACGGATACGACTAAACCGACAAGATATGTCACTGGTGTTAAGCCTAGGTTAAAGCCGATTGGCTCACTTAAGATATACACTAGCACGGCATATAACATGAAGGCACCTGGCACTAGAGCAACAATATAGTTTCGATTTTTCAATCTTAAGTAACGTGTCGCAATAAATAATGCAATTACGGCTGTCACTTGGTTTGCCCAGTTAAAGTAGCGCCATAGTAAATTGAAGTCTACTAAAGTAAGCATGAATGATACGACGAAAATTGGAATAGTTAACATTAAGACTTTCTTAGTTGTATCTTGTTTCACATTGATGTAGTCCGAAATAATTCCGCGTAAGCTTCGGAAAGCTGATAGACCCGATGAAATTGGAAGAACAATCACACCAAAGATGGCTAAGGTCCCAAAGACATTACCTAATAACATCACTGATACTTCGTTCACAACTGCCGATGGTGTTCCTGAATCTATTAAGGCACTTAACGTTCCTGCATCGAATAAACTCATTGAAGCCGCTGCCCAAATCATTGCGATAACACCTTCTGCAATCATCATTCCATAGAAAATGTACCGACCTTGTGATTCTGATGTTGTTGTACGAGAAACCATTGGTGATTGAGTTGCATGGAAACCTGATAATGCTCCACATGAAATTGTAAAGAAAATCGCTGGGAACATTGGTACACCGTTATAGTTTTCTAAACGAATTGTTGATAAAGTTAACTCTGGCATTTGGTAGTTTCCAAAGATTAATGTTAAACCAATCGCAATTGTCGAGATAATTAAGATGGCTCCAAAGTATGGATATACTTTCCCCATTGCTTTATCAATTGGCAATAACGTTGAAATGACATAGTAAACAAAGATAAGTAACGTAATAATACCAATCGTTAAGAAATCAGGTGTTAAACTACTAATTAAGTTAGCTGGCGTTATTACGAATACCGTTCCTACTAATAGGAGTAATACAATTGAGAATAGGTTTACGATATGTTTGAAGTTTTTACCTAAGTAACGACTGGCTAACTCTGGTAAGTGAGCACCATCATTACGTAAAGAAATCATACCGATCATGTAATCGTGAACGGCTCCCCCGAAGATACAGCCGACAACAATCCATACATAAGCGATTGGCCCGTAGAGCGCTCCCATAATTGGACCAAAAATTGGCCCTGTCCCCGCAATATTTAATAATTGAATAATCGCATTTTTCGAACGAGACATTGGCACGAAATCCATGCCATCTTTTAATACTTCCGCAGGTGTTTTACGATCTGGAGCAATTTGAAAGTTCTTTTCAATAAATTTTCCGTAAGTAAAATACCCAATCACTAGTAAAGCAATACCACCTAATAAGGAAATCATCTTTTCCACTCCTTCTTTCTTTGTTAACTAAAATATACATTAAATAAGAAAGGATAGGGCTGTTTTGTGACCAAATGCACAATATTTTAAATGAAATGCACATCTCGGTAGGTGAAGCGTTTACAATGTCTCTCCAACAAATCTCAAATATCTATAAAAGGTTGAAAAAGACCGACCCACGATGATTTTGCCTCTTGAATTCTCGTGACTCGACCTTTATTTTAGTTAGCTTGCTGTTATTACCGTTACAGAACCGTCTCCAGAAATTACTTCGATTAATTCAGAGAGTTTCGCTGAGCCGAAGTCCTTGTCAATGCCTGCTTCGGTTCAGGATTCATTCAAAGCGTTTTGGTTTCAGTAGCCGTTGGGCTGTAGTATTGTGATTTCTTAATATAGGATTGTGAGCAAATACAGCCCCTCTTTAGGACAAACCAAAAACAGCTTTGAACGCTTGCATATATGACCGGCTCACAATGACTTTTGACCCATTATTCATCGTGACTTGATAATTTCGGTTGAACCAAGGCTGGATTTCTTCAACTTCATTCAAGTTAATAATATAGGCTCGATGAACTTGCATGAAGTTTTCCTCAGGTAACTTTTCCTTCATTGCTTTGAGTGACTCGCGCATCCGATACTCTTTATCATGCGTTTGGATAATGACTTCGCCTTCATCGGTCGTCACCACATAAACATCATTCATTGCTACCATGACAATTCGATCCTCATCTTCAATCGGTAAATAGCGTTTATCACGCGAAAATGCGTCAGATTTTTTATCCGGTACATTCTGAACAGACCGGTGACTCATTCGGGCTTCTATTTTCCCCATGACTTTTTGTAGTCGTTCCAAATCAAATGGCTTTAAGATATAATCCGTCGCATCCAGCTCGAATGCCCTCACCGCAAAGTCATCATGAGCCGTCGCAAAGACGACAAATGGCGGTTCCTTCATCTGAGTCACAGTTTCCATTAACTCCATGCCAGATTCATTTTGCAAATGCATGTCTAGAAAAATCACATCAATGGCTTCTTTTAAGAGCATTTGTTGGGCAGCCTTAATGTGACTCGCTTCAAAATAGTCATTCCCCGACTTTATTTCTGTCAGTAAATAACTCAATTCTTGACGAGCCAATTGCTCATCGTCAACTAAAAGAATTTTCATGATTCATCTTCTCCTTCTCTGAAAGATATGGTATTAAAGCACTCACTTTGGTTCCGTCAGACGACGATTCAATCTGGAGCTCACTTTTCGTACCATAGATACCTACTAAACGTTTATTTAAATTCTCCAACGCCGTGCCAGTCCCCTCTGCCGATTCCACAACCTCTCTCCCTAACTTTTCAATGATAGATTCTGGAATTCCATACCCATTATCTTCAACGGAGAATATTAGGTTTTCACCTTGGGGCTTTAATGCGATATGGATCTTGTTGTCCGTTTCTCGCTCTTTAAAGGCATGATGAATCGCATTCTCAACTAACACTTGCATTAGAAAAGATGGAATTAATACGTGATGCAACGTTTCGGATATATCAAAACTGATTTCAAACTTATCTGGAAAGCGTGCTTCTTCAATTTCTAAATACGCTCTGACTTGTTCGAGTTCATTCGTCACTTGTACTAAAATTTGGCGGTTTCCAGTTAAATTCGCACGAAAATACTGACTTAATTTAATTAATAATCGCCTCGCCTTATCAGGATCAAAGCGCATCACCGCACTAATCGTATTAATCGTATTAAAGAAGAAATGTGGATTCACTTGCCCTTGTAAAGTGTGTAGCTCCGCTTGTTTCAGCAAATGCTTTTGCGAGTCAACTTTTCCTAATTGAATTTGGGTTGAAAAGATTTCTGATAGTCCTTCAGCCCACTTCTGTTCAACCTCAGTTAATTGGTCGTCATCTGTAAAGTAGTATTTTAAAGTGCCAACAATATCATTTCCGTCATTTAAAGGCAGCACTATCGCCCCTTCCAAAGGACAAGACTCACAGTGGCAACCAATCTCCGCTCGCGTATGCGCCACCAACATCTCACCCTCCGTAATCGCTTGCCGCGATAAATCTGTCACCAAGTCTGACCCAACTCTGTGATGGTCACTTCCAGCCCCAGTAAAAGCAAGAATATCTTTCCGGTTCGTAATACTCACCGCTGACACCTTCATCGTCTTATGAATCAACTCAGCTGCTTTCTGCGCATTCTCAGGATTCAAACCACTCCCAAATAAAGGTAGAGTCTCCTTCGTCAATTGCAAGACATCTTGCGTTTGAATGGCTCTCAACCCTTCTTCGTGACGAATCGTATTCAATATAATTGATAAGAAAATACTCATCCCAACACTATTAACGAGCATCATTGGAAACATAATCACTTGCACTAAATTTGCCCCCATCACGCGGTTCGAACTTAGAAAGTAAATACATGCCATTTGAACCAGCTCCAAAAGTACCGCCACACCTGCACCCTGAAACGGAGTTAAGTAGGTTTGCTTTTTAATCGAAGCATGACCAAAGGCTCCACCAATGCTTCCGATTAATATAGAAGATATTAGGTAAATATGCGGGTCCGTCCCACCTTGAAAATATCGGAAGATCCCCGACAAGACCCCGACCATCGTCCCTACTAAAGGCCCGCCAACAATTCCACTCACACCAATACTCAACACCCGCGTATTCGCAATCACAACCTCATCCGTTAATTGACCGAATAAGGGATAGAAAGATAGCTGGTCAAAAGAAATCAACACCCCAGTAATATTAGACAGAATAGCGAATGCTGAAAAAATTAAACTAAGACCGATCACCGATTTTGTTTGGCGTCGATTTAATAACATGTGTTTTAAATAATCATTGTTCATAAGAATATAAGCTAACAAAATAACAATTGCGGCTCGCTCAAATAAAACTAACGCTAGCACCGTATATCAACTCCTTGACTCAATATAAGTAAATTATATCATATTAAAAATGCTAGCGAGAGATAGGTTGTTTGTGGTTTCTATGGAAGGCATCGAGTAGAACTCTAGCCGTTAATTGACCAGAGGAACTCTCACACCACCGTACGTACTATTCAGTATACGGCGGTTCAATTTTATATAACGTGAGTTTGTTGTAGATAGTACTCGTCTGGCGAAATAAGCACTTGGAAAGCTTGATTCAGATTACTCACGGATAAGATTCGATCTAAATTGGTCTTTCTTTTCATCTTTGTTACTCTCTTTCTTGTCTCGCCGGTTCGCTATCCACTTTAACGCTGTATGCCAGTGGTCTTCACGGCTACGACCTCGGCGGACTCCTCGTGGGTCAGGTAACTTTCGCTAGTAACTTTATGCAACACGATGAGATTTTCCCAATTAAGGTTCAAACTCTTTCCATCTATCTGCCACATTTACATGTTGAACTCATGCAGTTATCAGGCTGTAAGTTCTTTCGTAGCCTTATCCATTCAACCCGCCTTCTATGTGATTTCCGTTCGTCACAACGAAGTTTCGTTTCGTCTTCCTTCAGATTCCACTTCGCGATGGACACTCTTGCCTCCGACTAGATGTTTACCACTGCATGTCGCATTCGGGACTTGCACTCGTTAGAGTTTGCCCAGGTCGGGCAAACAAAAAAACAAAGAGTGTAGTGAGCCCCTAAATCCGGACATGAATTTAGGGGCTCACTACACTTGAAAGTCTTTTAGTTTTCTTTTAAAAAATAGCTGTTGCAACCTTTAGAATGCTTTCCAAAATAATCACCCTATTTATCGCTGGAAGTATAAAATATCTCACAGTAAATTAAAAAAGACCATAAATAAAATCTTCATGGTCTTAAATAAAAGAGTCACCTAACATTTCTGTTTCTTTTTCCTCAGGAACTTTTTCTAACTCTTTAGTTGCTTCATCGATGATAACTTGAATATTTTCTTCATAATCTTTAACATCAGCTTCAGTCAATGCATTATTTTTTTGTTTAATCAATTGCATCACGACGAATATTACTCAAGATAATTTTAGCATTTTCTTGTTCTTTACCTACTTGTTTGACTAATTCTTGGCGACGCTCCTGAGTTAATGAAGGAATCACTAAACGAATGACGCTACCATCATTTAAAGGGGTAATACCCACATCAGATTGTAACATCGCTTTTTCAATCTAGGTTAAAGATGATTTATCATAAGGTGAGAGTAATAACATTCTCGCTTCTGAAACGGTAATACTTGTTGATTGATTTCGATAAGCATCAATTGCTTTACTCATTTGTTGTTTTGTTTCCTTTAAAATGCCGGCTGCCATAAAGACTCCACCTATATTGACTCTTTTTTTATTGTTATAGAAAACTTTTTCATGAATTCCTATTCTAAGCAAAGTGTTAATGAAATAGTTTTGTGAAAATAAGGAGTAAATACTCGCCTCACTCAAGCATCCGAGCCTTTATTAACGCTATCTTAACGCAAGATTTCAACCACATTTTTTCTAGCAGCCGCTCTAGCCGGAAAGACACTGAAACTGATGCCTATTAGAACAGAAATCAAGACACTGACTAAGGCTGTCGGTACATCTATTAAGGCTTCAAATGGCAAGAAATTGCCCGCTACAATCGCAATTCCAACCCCAAAGAGATAACCAATTAGACCACCTAAAGTCGTGATTGAGATACCTTCCAATAAAAACTGCCATTGAATACTATTTTGCGTAGCACCCAATGAACGACGTATCCCAATTTCTTTAGTTCGTTCAGAGACAGAAATATACATCATATTCATTACACCGACCCCGGCAATAAATAATGAAATTCCCGCCACAGCACCAATAAAGTATGTAACCATTGAAACTTGTTGACCAATCGATTCCATCATTTCAGACATATCAAAGTATTCATAAGTTCCGTTATCTTTCTCAGAGCCATTTTCTTTTAAATAATCTGCGATTTTACGACTAATACCACTGACATTGGAATCGGGTACGTAAAATGCCGTAATACTAAAGTCCACATTCGCATTGGGATTTATTAATTTATTTGTTCCTCTAGGAATAATTACTTGCGGTGAATTAGAACCTCCAAAACCGTAATTTTGCATGTCTTCGAATTCTTGTTCAGTCAACTCCGATACATAAACTCCCACAATCGTATAACTGGTACCATCAATCTTAATGGATTGATGAATGGCTTTTTCTGGATTCTCAAAAATGTCGGTTGCAACGATGTCGTCAATAATGACATTACGTTTAGCTCCTCTGGAATCATAGTCATATAAATTTCGTCCATATAATATTTGTTGATTGGTCATATCGAAATATTTTGTCGCATGAGTCTTTGATTCTTTATTGGCAAAATCCAAGGTCGAATAATCAATAGAGTCCTCATCATCAGAAGATGGGGCGACTTCATCAACCCCAGGAATTTGACGGATGTCGTCTAAAGTATTAGCATCAAATGGATCTAATTTTGACCAGTCTGAGTCTATATTTGATGCATTAAAATAAAACATTTGACTAGGACGTCCTTTGGCATCCTGGGCTAGTTCATCCAAAGTTTTCTTACGAAAACCATTCCCTAGACTTAATATCGTAATAACCGCTGCAATCCCAATTATAATACCAATCATCGTTAAAAACGTTCGTCGACCATTCATTTTCAAGGTTGATAACGACGATTTAAAAATTTCATTCATCCTCATTCTTTAACACCTCATCAAAAACTAATGGTTTTTTACTTAATTCATAAGTGGATTCACTCACTTCATTGGAATGGATTTGCCCATCGACAATACGTACTTTTCTAGTCGCATAAGCTTGTAAATTAGGATCGTGGGTTACCAATACTACTGTTACCCCTTTTTCACGATGTAAACGAGCTAAGATATCCATAATCACTTTTGATGTTTTAGTATCCAATGCGCCCGTCGGTTCATCAGCGATAATAAAACGTGGTTGGTTAATTAACGCCCTTGCTATTGCAATCCGTTGCTTTTGACCCCCGGATAATTCATGTGGACGACTATTAAACTTACTAACTAAACCGACACCCTCTAGAGCTTGTTGCACTTTTTCTTTGGTTTTTCTAGCTGGCATGCCTTTATACAGCAATGGTAAACGAATATTTTCATTGACCGTCATGCTTGGAATTAAATTAAAATCTTGAAAAACGAAACCAACCATTTCATTACGTAAAACAGAAATTTGTTTATCCGTTCTTGCTTCTACCGATTCGCCACCAAAATTATAATGGCCTTCAAACTTATTATCTAAAAAACCTAAAACATTAATTAAAGTGGATTTCCCAGACCCTGATGGTCCCATAATGGTCACGAACTCATTGTGATAAATTGATAAATCAATATCGCGCAACACTTGTAATCGATGCTCACCCACTTGATAATATTTATTTATTTTTTTCATTTCAATGAGTGGTTGTTGTTGCATTTCGCTTGTCATATTATTGCACATCCCCATCTATTAGGTCTTCTGATGGAGGCATCGCCATCGGATCAACAACCGATACTTCTTGACCATCTGTTAAGTCATAAGGATACATGATTAATTGATCACCCTCATTCAATCCTTTTAAGACTACTTTTTGTAGACCTTGAGTTATCAATTCAATTTTTGTTTTTACCGCTTTACCATCTAAATATAAAAATACATAATTGTCTTCTTCATCAACAATCGCATCAGAAGGTACAGCAAAACCAGGTAACGTTATATTCACAATTGCAGAAAAACCGGCTTGTAAGGGGGCATCTGGTTGTACAACAAAATTAAAATGGCTCGCGTTGCTTCCACCGCTTGTATTTGAAGCAGATAGACCATCGGTTGAATCATTTTGGCCATTGGTTCCGCTATAAGAAGGTATCTTATCATAGTCAACAATTTTACCGGTTACGGTACGATCCTCTGCTGGAATATAAATATTTACGGCGCGATCTTCTGCTAAAGCATAAAAATCGTATTCGGAAACACTACCCACAACTGAACTTTCTTCAGAAACAATACGCACTACGGGGACATTGGGATTATCTATGGCATCTGGATTGACCATCGCAATCCCATCTGTCTTGGCTATTACTTTATTATTTTGTTGTTCCTGTTGGCGAATTAATTTAATTTCTAATTCTTCAATTTGGTCATTCACTTGACGGATTTGCTCTTTAATGCCCTCAGTAGGATCTGATGCCGACTCCATTGCTGGCGTTCCCATGCCTCCGGTATCAAACGCACCTTCGGGACCATCTTGAGAGAGTGAACTGTCGGTGTTGGTATTAGCCGGATCGCTCATTGAAGGCAAGGTTGATTTACCAATTTCTTCGACTATATAATAGCCTTGTTTGCCTTCATTTCCCCAATAATACGCAATTTGGTCTCCTTGATAGTTAAATTCTCCGCCTGTATATTCACTTAATTGTTTAATTAATGCTTGGCGGGTATTATATAATTTAGTTTGTTCGCGATATAAATCCTCAAGTGCATATTGGTTTTCTTTTGAGGCTTGCTTGTAATTATATAAGGTAGTTCCTTTAGTTACTTTTTGCCCGTCTTTAACTAAAAGTGCTTCAATTTGTCCTAAATCCGCTTGATAAAAATACGCGGTATCGGTCTTTAATTTAACACTCGCATCCACAGTAACGGGATCTTGTCTGAATAAATTATATAAATTATAGGCCATCTCCCCTTCAACCGCCATGCCATTTGGTCCCATCTCCATATTTGCGCTACCCATCATCTCATCTTGATGCGTTGGGAAAATCAGATTTTTCGCAAAGAAAAAAATTCCAATTAAAGCAACGAGACCACTAATAATTCCTAAAATTAATTTACGTTTTATATCCATATGCCACATCCTACTATTATTTTTGTACTTTATATTTTCGTTATTATAACATTTTTAAAGTAAGAAAAAACAGAACCTCTAACTTTTTTTTTAATATCATCTATTAATCAGTAAATCAAATGTTTTTCTATGTGGAAAATTGTGAGATTAACTTCGAAAAAAATATAAAAACTCATACCAGTTTCGTGTAAAATGTTAATATCGACAAAAACACTAGCACGGAGGACTGTTATGAGCTATACACTTTTTACCATAGAAGAACGATCAAAAAATAGAGGTACCTTTATCTAGAAGGATATAAACCCTCTATAATCGCAAATACTGCTAAAAGCCATCGTCAAAATAAGGGAAGAAAACTAAAGTATACGTCAGATTTAATTGATGATATTAAGAAAAAACTAGAGGAAACTTGGTCCCATGAACTAATTGGTGGACGTGACATTAAAGGGAAATTATCTCTTAAAACCATCTATCATTGGATTTGCAAGGGGATTATCAACGTTTCTTTAAAAGTACTTTGTTAAAAAGGTAAGCGTCGCTTGCCAAAAGAAACACGTGGCAAATTTTACATTGGGACTTCTATTTCCCTATGACCTAAATCAGTTAAACTCCGGTAAGTGTTTGACCATTGGAAATTAGATACCTTCGTTTCCTCTAGAAATAAAAGCAAAGGTTGTCTCGCTACTTTTACAGAAAAAAAAAGCCGAATTTATGTCGCCTGATTAATGCCTGATCGTTCAAAAGAAGCAATGAAGATGGAGATATAATAACTCACCAACACTTTACCGCAAGCTGCTTTCAAAACCTTTCAGATAGAGGTAAAGAATTCGCTTGCTATGATGATGTTGAAGACCAAAGCATCGATTTTTTATTTCGCAGATGCCTATAGCGCTCGGCCAGAGGCTTTTTTCGCTAACCCTATTGGCAATCCAATAACGAATAATAGCTCGATCTGATTAAAAACTGTCCAACCGCCCGATTCAATAATCGACCAAATATTTCGCCATAATGTTCCTTCTGCTGCTAGAGAACCAATAATCATTTCATTTTGAAATAAAATAGCCAACGAAAGAATAATTCCGGCGAATGAAAATATTAATACAGGAACGAACATCGCTCCACCGAATCGCTGTACCTTTTACATCAACTTTACTCACTCCTCTTTAATAATTTATATTAATAGTACGAGAGAATTAACTTATTAGCAACCGTTTACAACAACCTTGGGACGAGTTCCTGATAGAGTTTATAGTTCCAGTGTGTGGAAATTGTTGCAGGGTCAGTATGAAAAAAGACAATTAATTTCACTCACTTCTTTAGCAATTTTTGTATATTTCTTTTATCTTTACAACGAATCACTTAGAATTTTGATTATACTATGCCACTTTGCAATTGCTTCGTGCTATTATATGAGGATCTTTTTGTAACGCGATTTGACTACTAATAAAAGTTTGCAAATATTATCGATGAATAACAAAAATGCCATATCTACACTGGTGATAAAGTGAAGATATGACATTTTAATTATCTTGCTTATATTTTCTATACAGATTTTTTATGCGCTTCAGCTTCTTCTCCCGGAACCTTTAAAATAGCTCCCGTTGCACTTCGTTTAAAGAGGTATATGTTTTAAACTTTCCTTCTATCCCATCTAGGCTTGTCTCTCCCTCCGGCACAAAACAAACCGTTAGTCCGGCTGCTAAAGCTGACTGTAAGCCCGAAGAAGAATCTTCAACAGCCATACTTCTATTGACACTTACACCAGCTTGTTCTAATACTTTTTTATAAATTTCTGGATGAGGTTTAGCATGATTTACTTCATCTCCAAACACCATATAGTCAAAATATTTTGCTAAGTCAAAACGCTTCAATGTTGCCAGACCGCGCTTTTTATATGACGAGGTAGCTACACCTATCTTTAAGCCGTTGTGATAAGCGGCAAGAATCATCTCACGCGCTCCGTTTTTAGGGCGACTGTATCTTTTTCTAAAGCATCATAGTAATATGCTTCACGTAAATCTCTAGCTTCTTGCACTAATTGATCGCTGCCTAAGTAATTTTTTATAATCTGATTATTATGTTTAGTGCTTTGTCCACGCATCACTTCAAAAACAGATTCATCCACCTCATGTCCGTAACCTTTAAGGACTTCAACCCAACCTCGACGATAGACTTGTTCACTATCAACTAAGGTTCCATCTAAATCAAATATAATTAATTCTAGCTGCTTGATATTCATCTTAATCCCACCACAGCTTAACAATTGCTTGTGTTCCTTCATCTGCATGACCTATTTCTGCTAATTGTGTATACAATTTATGTGCCAATTGTGTCATCGGCAAGTCTAAAGACATCTTCTCTGCTTCATCGCCAAATACTTGATAGGTGAAATACTTTAAAAGACCGAATTGATCTAAGGTCGCCTTTCCTCTATCTCGATAAGAAGACGTTGCGACGGCTAAGGTAATCCCTTGTACAAGCGCTTCCTCGATTAATTCTAAGGCCCCTGGCATAAGCTGAACCTCGTTGTTGTTTAAAGCGTTGAAGTAATATTCTTCACGTAAGTTTCTTGCTTCTTGGACGAGGATATCGGTCCCTAAGTAAGATTTGATATATTGATTATTATGGTGTCTACCTTTACCGCGCATGAGTTCAAAATCTGCTACTTCTACGTTATGTCCAAAATCTTTAAGAACCGTCGCCCAACCCATTTGGTACACGGATTCACTATCAACTAAAGTTCCATCCAAATCAAATATAATTAACTCTGTCTTAGCCATTGAATTCTCCGTCCCACCATAACTTCACAATGGCTTGAGTTCCTTCATCTGAATGACCTGCCTCAGCAAGTTGCGTATATAATTTATGCGCTAATTCAGTCATCGGTAACTCCAGTTCCATTTTCTTAGATTCATCTAAAGCGATTTTTAGATCTTTAACAAAATGTTTGACGAAAAAGCCGGGTGTGTAGTCATCTTGAATAATTCTTGGCCCATAGTTATCTAAAGAACGGTTACTTGCCGCACCAGAACCAATGGTTTTCACTATTTTATCTAGTGGTAATTCGGCTGTTTTTGCGTAAGTCATCATCTCTGCTAGACCTAACATCGTTCCCGCAACCATAATTTGATTGACCGCTTTCGCGTGTTGGCCCGCTCCATGCTCACCAAAATGCGTCACATTCGTAGCAAAGGTATCAATCACTGTTTTTGCTTTTTCAAGGTCTGCTTCATGACCACCAACTAATACAGCTAGACGACCTTCGCGGGCCCCAACATCTCCACCTGTCACAGGTGCATCTAAGACACCAACATTCAACTCTTTCCCTTTGTCTGCCAATTGAACAGCGAGAGATGGTGTACTTGTTGTCATATCAATGAATAAACTCCCTGAATGTGCTCCCGCAAACAACCCAGTCTCACCATAATAAACTTCTTCAATGTCTTTTGGATAACCAACAATTGTAATAACAAGCTCAGCAGCTTCCGCTACTTCTTTTGGTGTGTCTAACCATGTTGCTCCTTGTTCAACTAAATTATTGGCTTTTGACTTTGTTCGATTAAAGACAAATAATTCATGACCTGCTTCTAGAATATGTCCAGCCATACTTTGCCCCATGACACCTAAACCGATAAATCCAACTTTCATGTTATGCCTCCTTGTGATGTATAAAGCGTCCTGAGATTATTATAACATTGGGGGTGAAGAAAGATAAATTATAGGTATTACTGATCTCTAAGTTCTGATAAGTATCAATGTATATTTTATAACTTCTTCTTGTATTTGTTGATTAAATAAGCTAAATTTGATACATCACAATAATGGAGGCGCTTACTGAATATGGATTATACTATTAAAAAATATGGATCATACAACGGCAAAGAGTATGATTTAATTCAAATTACAAACAATGATGTTATTATTACTTTCACCAATCTAGGAGCTCGAATCAACCAATGGAAGATTGGCTCAGATAACTTAATACTGGGTTTTGATAACCCTCAAGAAGCCGAAAAAGGAAAAGGCTATTATTACGGAGCAACAATCGGCCGAATTGCGGGAAGAATAAGCAAGGGACAATTTTCAAATGATGGAAACGACTATCAACTCCCTCTAAATGAGGGTGATAACCACTTACACGGTGGACCTAATGGCTTTGATTTGAGGTATTGGGAATACGACATTATACAAACAGACTCAGAAATTAGTATTACATTCTCCTTGACTGATCAAGATGGTGAGAATGGATTCCCCGGCACATTAGAAGCTCAAGTTATCCATACTTATACGGTCGATAATGAATGGAAAATCACTTATAAAGCTACTTCGGATGCAGACACACTATTCAACCCGACCAATCATGTCTACTTTAACTTAAATGGAACACATACAGTGCCTATTCTTAATCACCAACTAAAGATCGAAGCGGATAAGTATGTACCCGTTAAAGCAGAAGGAACACCCGTTGGTGAATTATCAAGCGTAGAGGGTACAGCTTTTGACGTACGTGAAGGTAAACAGATTGGAGATCAGTTCAAATTAAATGACGCTCAAGTTGAGTTGAAAAATGGATTTGACCACCCCTTTGTTATACAAGCAGATGCTTCAGATACTCCTATTGTCTTATCGGTCCCTGTCTTGAATCGTTCCATCGAAGTATCTACAGACTGTGAATCAGTTGTCGTTTACACACATAGTGTCGTAGATCCTCCAATGGAAATTTGGGGTGAGGAACTACATCAATACGCTGGAGTTACACTTGAGACTCAGACAATACCTGATGCGGTTAATCATGGTGCTTTTGGGAATGATATCTTACGAAAAGGAACACAGTTCGAAAGTGCAACAACATATAAATTAGTTTATTAACTCAAAAAAACCTTGTAGCTAGTGTAGCCACAAGGTTTTTGATATTTTAATTAGCATACCCCTCAGGATTAGCTTCATGCCAGTTCCAAGCAGTCTGAATAATACCCTCAATCGTTTCATAGGCCGGCTTCCATCCTAATATCTCACGCGCTTTTTCGCTCGCGGCTACTAATTTTGCTGGATCTCCAGCTCGTCGTTCACCGATTTTTACTGGGATTTCTTTTCCAGTTACTTTACGTGACGCTTCAACAATTTCTTTCACTGAATAGCCAGTACTACTACCCAAGTTAAATATCTGACTTTCAGTGTTCGTATTTAAACCTAAATTTCAAGTTTAAGTTAGCCACTTAAAAATATTTATTTATGTGAATTTCACAAAGTTATATTGAACGCTATCTTACAGCTTTTTTCTTGGTATAGGGATGGCCCAAAACCAAGCGAAAGATTAAGTCGCAAGATCTAAATCTAGTTTCCTTAATTCTTGAACAAAGGTCTGATGCGGCGTTTTATAGTCAAGAATTCTTCTTGGATAATCGTTCATCCATTGTTGAATCCGTTGGATTTGATTCTCTTTCACTTCTTTAAGCGAATGGTGCTTCGGTAAAAAACGGCGGATAATTTTATGTTGATTCTCACTCGTTCCACGTTCAAATGACGCATAGGGATGGCAAAAGTAGACCTCTGTTTCCTCTGACAAGTTGGATAGGTTTGCGAACTCACTCCCATTATCTGAGGTGACAGATTTAAAGATTTCTGCTTCTAATCCATTCAGTGACTCAATGAATATTTTAAGGGTTTGATCAACATCGTCCGCTCTTTGACCCGCAATTTTGAAGATTTTTTCAAAGCGTGTCTTTCGCTCTACAAGCGTTAATAAGACAGGTTCAGCGGCATTGATATTGCCGACAACCGTATCGATTTCCCAATGACCAAACTCTTGGCGTTCCTCAACAGACTCCGGTCGTTCTTCGATTGAGGTCCCCAGGATCTTTACATTACGACGCGCTTTATTTTTAGTTGTGCGTTGTTTGCGACCAACCTTCTCAAGTAAATCGATATTCTTCGTACGCATAATCCCACTATCAATCCAATTGTAGAGTGTGGAAGTACTTGGAATAATCGAATCATGGAATAACTCTTTGGCTTTTTGAACGACAATGTCTGGAGACCACTTGTCTTCAAGCATTTTCTGGTCTGCCCATTCAATGAATTCATCTGTCTCTACCCATTTAGGACGTCGTCCACACTGTGAACGATTTTTCAGATACGTTTCAAAATGCGTATCCGCTGAATAGATTTCGTAGTATTGAACGTAGACTTTACCATTCTGTTTCTGTTGACGTCTTTGTTTGGTCGTCCCGTTATGGATCGCATTGTTGATGGTTTGTGGACTTTTTTCAAGTTGTTTTGCGATTTTACGATTAGAAAGGTCAAGTTTCTTATACGCTTCAATCTGCTTCATATCACCATATGTCAGGTGTTTGCCTTTGCGTGATTCTGTGTTACTATTTACTTGGGTCATGTGAATTCTCCTTATATTGGTTGGTGGTACATTCAATATAACATGAAATTCACATGGCTTTTTTTATTTTAAGTGGCTAAGTTGATTATAAAATCTTCCGTTCGTATTTAAATACTCTAGAGCCAGAATATGTGCGTCAATCAAGTCTTCAACGTGCACATAATCTCGGATACATGTTCCGTCTGGCGTATTATAATCATCACCAAAGATCGTCATTGCATCACGTTGACCTAAAGCCGTTTGTAATACGATTGGGATTAAATGCGTTTCTGGGTCATGATCTTCACCAATTTCACCCGTACTTAATGCGCCAGCGACGTTAAAGTAACGCAATGATACAAACTTAATCCCGTGTGCTAAATCACACCACTTAATCATATTCTCCATCATCAACTTGCTTTCACCATACGGACTCGTTGGAGCTTTGGGCTCATCTTCTGTGATTAATGATGCTTGGACATCCCCATACACTGCAGCAGTTGATGAGAAGATAATTTTCTTCACATTATTTTCTTGCATGGCTTCGAGTAGTACTTCCATCCCAACAACGTTATTATTGAAGTATTTCAACGGTTTCTCAACCGATTCGCCCACTAATGAACTGGCTGCAAAATGAAAGATAGCCTCAATTTGTTCCTCTTGAATAATTTGATTCAACATCGCCTTGTCTCTAATATCACCCAAATAAAAAGTAGCCGCTTCATCTACCGCACCGCGGTGACCCGTCACTAAATTATCTAAGACGCTAACGTTGTAGTCTTTTTTTATCAACTTATTAACAGCATGTGAGCCAACATAGCCGGCTCCACCTATAACTAATACATTCATCTATTCACATCCTTTACACTTGATTCAATGCATCGATAAAGCGAATAAACCCTGCTCTACCTTCATCTGTCTGCTTAAATACACCAGCATCTTCCAAGACGCGAGCAAATTTTAATGACATATTCTCTTCAATCACTGATTGGATTGTCGCTTCAGTAATTGCTTCCGTATTGCTTGCCATCTCCACAGCCCATTCTTGATGAACAGGTGTCACTTCTTCTATAGTTCCTTTTCCTAATAGATACGCTTTAACCGTCTCTAATTCAGTCACTAATCTTGGTGGCAATACCGCTAAGCCCATCACTTCAATGAGACCGATATTTTCTTTCTTAATATGATGCACATCTTGATGCGGATGGAAGATTCCATCCGGATATTCTTCACTCGCTCGGTTGTTACGCAGAACTAAGTCCATCTCAAACTTACCATCTTTAAACCGAGCAATAGGCGTAATGGTATTATGGCGCTCTTCATTGGTATAAGCGATAATGTCTAGGTCCTCATCTGAATATGCCATCCATTGATCCAAGATAAACGTTGATGCTTCAACTAAATCTTCTGCTTTATTACTTCTTAAACGAATCACAGACATCGGCCAATAAACTAATTCAGCTTCAACCTGATCAAATTTATTTAATTGTACCGTCTTAAAGCCTTTAGCTTTTTCCATCGGAAATACGTGACGCCCACCTTGATAGTGGTCATGTGCTAGGATTGACCCACCTACACGTGGTAAATCAGCATTTGAACCCACAAAGTAATGTGGTAATACTTTCACAATTTCTAAGATATTATTAAAACATTTACGGTCAACCGCCATTGGCATATGGGTTTCATTTAAAAAAATTGAATGCTCGTTATAGTAAACATACGGTGAATATTGGAAACCATACGTTTCTTCAGGTAAGTCAATACGAATAATCCGGTGGTTTTGACGCGCAGCATGATTCGCATGCCCTTCATACCCTTCATTCTCCATACAAAGCACACACTTAGGATAGTCCACACTTTCTTGAGTTAATGCTTTCGTGATTTCCTTCGGATCTTTTTCCGGTTTTGACAAATTGATTGTCACTTCCAAATCCCCATACTCACTTTGTCCTGTAAAGATAATATTTTTCGCAATATTACGTGTTTTAATATAATCATTTTGTTGTGATAATTCGTAAAAATAGTCCGTCGCTTGTTCTGGATTCGCTTGATATTTGTCCCAAAACTTCTGATTCAAGCTCGATGGGAGTGGTGTTATTAAATCCATGATTCTCGCTTCCAGCATCTCAGTCTCTGATTGCGTCACATCAATAATTCGCTTGTCTTTTGCATATTGAACTAACTTGTCCATGTATTCCAATAAACTAACATCTGTTTGAGCCGCTTCAGGTAAACCTGCTTCTTTGAGATTTAAAATAGCCAGCAAGCGATTGACTGTATAATGACGGTCTAACGGATCCAGTACTTTTAATTGGACCGCTTTGTCCACGAACTGATGAATTGTTTTTTGAATGTTTAAACTCACAAAATTCCTCCTATCAATAGTCAGCTTTATAATTTCTTCGCGCCGTCGCCAACTTCAGCGACATAAAAACTCGCATCATAACCGATTTGGTCTTTGTATCGTTGTCCTATTTGATTAATTGCTTCTTCCACTGCTTCTTTGTTTACTAAGGCAATAGCACAACCACCCATACCGGCACCCGTCATACGTGCACCAAGAACGCCTTTTTGATCCCAAGCTGCTTCAACTAAAGCATCTAATTCAGCACCAGTCACTTCATAATCATCTCGAAGACTAATATGTGATTGATTCAACAGCTGGCCAAACTCTTCAAGTTGATTTGCTTTCAATAATTCAACTGCTTCTTGTGTTCGAGTATTTTCGTATACTGCATGTCGAGAACGCTTTAAATAAGTTTCATTACTAAGCAGTCCAGTATTAGCATCAAATGCTTCGTTCGATAAATCGCCTAAAGTCTGAATATTTAATTCTGTTTGAAGCTCCTCTAGCGCTGCCTCACACTCAGAACGTCTTTGGTTATACTTAGAATCAGCCAACTCGCGGCGTTTATTTGTATTCATAATCAAGATGACGTTATCACCAAATTCTGCCGGCACTAACGTATAATCAAGCGTATTTACATCTAGATAGATGGCATGATCTTTTTTCCCCATACCAATGGCGAATTGATCCATTATACCCGTGTTTAAACCAATAAAATCATTCTCAACTCTTTGCCCAATTTTCACTAAATCTAATCGCTCTAAGTCTAAATTAAACTCTGATTCTAATATGACTCCGATTAATAATTCTAAAGATGCAGATGACGAAAGCCCCGCTCCGTTAGGGATGTCTCCATAAATGAGTAAGTCAAACCCCTGGTCCACTGTGTGCCCCGCTTCTCGAACAAACTTAATCATTCCTTTAACATAATTCGTCCAATTATCTTGTTTATCAAAGATCAACTCTTGGTCTAAATCAAACGAAATAACACCCAATTCATCAAAGTTATCTGATATACAATTGACCGTCATATCATCACGCAACCTCACTAGCCCCATTGTTCCCTGGGTAATGGCGCAAGGAAGTACGTGACCTCCATTGTAATCAACATGTTCCCCGATGAGGTTTACACGTCCTGGTGAGAAGTATTGGGTTGTTGAGGAGCTTTGAAATACCTCTTTAAACCGTGCTTCTAAATTATTTATCATTTTTTCTTTCATAACATACCTCCGTAATAAAATGGCATCATTTTTTTATTTGATGAATTGTAAAATTAAGTGCGACAAATAAAGAAACCCATAACAGGTTCGTGTAAAATGTTAGTAACGACAAAAACATACACACGGAGGTCTGTTATGAGCTACACACATCTTACCATAGAGGAACGTTCAAAAATAGAAATACTCTATCAAGAAGGTTATAAAATTAATCGCATTGCCCAATTAATCGGGCGCCATCGGTCAACGATTTATAGAGAACTTAAACGATGCCCTTCAGATCAATACCAAGCTCAGGATACCCATGAAGGTGCCAATCAACGTGCACGTCTTAAGGGTAGAAATCCTAAGTACACGGTCGAGCTACTTAAAGACATTCAAGATAAATTAGAACGTACATGGTCACCGGAACAAATTGTTGGACGAGATTATCAGGGAAAACTTTCCTTTAAATCCATCTATAACTGGATTTACCAAGATATCTTAAAGGTACCCCTAACTGTCTTAAGACACAAAGGGAAAAGTCGAGAGCCTCAAGAAACGCGAGGAAAGTTTAATATCGGCACTCCCATCTCAAAACGCCCCAAATCTGTGAAGAATCGAAAAGAGTTCGGGCATTGGGAACTCGACACAGTTGTTTCTTCTCGAGGTAAGAGTAAAGGTTGTTTTGCGAGCTTTGCAGAACGAAAAAGCCGTATATATATTGCTTTACCCATGCCAAATCGCTCTAAAGTTGCTATGCAAACTGCGATTGAAGATTTGAGAGAAAACTTACCTAAGGAAGCTTTAAAGTCCTTTACCTCAGATCGAGGAAAAGAATTTGCTTGTTATCCTGAGGTCGAAGCAGCAGGGATTGATTTTTATTTTGCCGATGCTTATAGTGCCTGGCAAAGAGGAACCAATGAGAACTCTAACGGTTTACTGCGTGAGTTTTTTCCTAAGAAAACAGACCTCGCTAGAGTGATTTCCCAAGAACTCAACCAAGCTTTGTGGTTAATGAATAATCGTCCTAGGAAATGCTTAGATTACCAAACACCTTTGGAAGTATTTTTACACGAACTCTTATTAATTGAGTAAATAAAAAATTGTCGCAATAATTATTGCAATTCAACAAATAAAAAAGTGTTGGCAATTATCATAACCAACACTTCATTTAATTTATTAATCATTTAATAACGATGATGTTTCTTTACGAGATAAATATTTTGTTCGTTTAGGAATAATTAGTTTTGGATTACTACGAGCCATAATTAAGATCACTAAGCCAATAATTAACCAAACCACAACTAAACTTAACCAAAATTCCCAACCATTAATTTGTAGTAAACTAATCTCATCTAAGGCTAAAGGTGTTAACCAGAATTTGATAAACATATAACTCGCTGTCGAAAGTAAGGCACCGGTAAATATGTTTAAGTAAGTAGATGAGTATCGACGGTTATTAAGGGTTTTTTGTGTATATTTTGCGAATAATCCAGCAAAACCAACAGATAACAATGGTAAGACTTCTTCAAGGAGGATTGATAACCAATCCGTAAATCCTTGTCGTGTAAAGCCAACAATTAATCCTGTCAGTAAAGCAGAAATTATAGCAAGTGGTGAACCATAACGGAGCGCTAACCATATTAATGGAAGCATCGCTAAACCTGAATAATCACCTGGTATGAATGAGCTAACATATTGTGCAGCAACGGCTAAAATTAAGCCCAGAACAATCGCATATAAACTATCCAATAGCATACTTCTTGTACGTTGATTCATTCTATACCTCCCCTATTTTTCTTCTTTATTAGGTTGATAATTTGAAGCTTCCATAATAATTGGTAAGACGACCGGACGACGTTGAGTCTCTTTATAAAGGTATTTACCAATTTTCTCACGAAGATCCCCTTTTAGTTCACTCCAGTCAAAATTATCACCATTTAAATGTTCATCTAAAATATCTAAGGTCATATCTGAACAAGCTTCAATTAAATCAATACTTGTCTTCATATACACGAAACCTCTAGAAGTAATTTGTGGTCCGACTAGAACGCGACCTAAACGGCGCGAAATCGTAGCGACAACTACAAAGATTCCATCTTCACTTAAGATACGGCGATCACGTAGAACGACGTTACCGATATCCCCGACCCCAATACCATCAATAAGGACATTTCCAGCAAGTACTTGGGCTGTCATCGTCATCTTACCTTTATTGTACTCGATAACATCTCCGATGTAAGGAAGGAAAATTTGATTATCTTCATAGCCTACTTCATTAGCTAAACGCGCATGCGCGGCTAACATTCTTGATTCCCCATTAACAGGGATAACATATTTAGGTTTGATAAAGTTCATCATTAATTTTAAATCTGACTGATTCGCGTGACCAGATGTTTTAAAGTTATCTGTTACAGACTTAACTGTTCCGCCAGCTTTGTGAATCATATCCTTTGTTTTGGCAATGACTGTTTCCATCGCAATTGAAGGTGTTGTAGCTAAATAAACCAAATCACCATCTTTAATATTGATTAATGAATGACGATTTGTCGCCATTAATTGAACATTCTTAATTGGTTCGCCAACGTCACCTGTTTCTAACACAATGACTTCGTTATCAGGCGTGTTATTTAGATCTTTCACTTGTCCGATGATGTCTTTACTTGGAATTTTAATCTGATTTAATTGAATCGCAATATCGACAATTTTGTATAATTGGTCATCTGCTAAGAAAATTGTTCTACCTGAATTTTTAGCAGCATAAAATAATTGCTGAATACGTGAGATATTACTTCCAATTGAAGCAACGATGACACGTCCGTCTTCATTCCGGAAGACTTCAGTCATGTCTTCAGTAATCTTCATATCGCTCACAGAGGGATTCGCATTCTCCGCATCGGCAGAATCACATAGTAAAGCTAAAACGCCTGCTTCACCGATATCAGTTAAACGACCATAATTTGTACTGTATTGTTCAGACGCGCTTGGATCAAATTTAAAGTCTCCTGTATAAACGATTGACCCCTCATCCGTTGAGACAACAATACCAACGGAACCTGGAATTGTATGTGTTGTTCTGAAGAAACTCACAGTCGCATCTTCAAATTCAATCTCAACATCTTCATCAATCTTGAAGAAGTTCTCTATATGTTGATGCAATCCTTGTGATTTAGCTGAAATCGTTGCTAATTCAATTGTTAATTCAGTTCCGAATACTGGTGCATCAATCTTTTCTAATAGATATGGCAATGCACCCATCGCATCATCATGACCATGTGTCAGGAATATCCCAACGATTTGATCTTTCTTTTCAACTAAGTATGTAAAATCTGGGATGACTGCATCGATACCAAGTAATTCTTCTTCTGGAAAGACTAGTCCGCAATCCAAAACAAAGATTGACTCATTCACTTCTACCACGTAAAGATTTTTACCTTCTTCACGCACCCCACCTAACGGGATTATTTTTATTTTACTCATTTGACACCTCTTTATTTAGTTAGTTTCATTTTGATAATATACTTATCACATTATAGCACAGTTAGGAATAAAATAAAAAATTGCTTCTCCAATATTTCAAATTGATTCGTTATCATAAATCAATACCGCAGTTATTTAGAAAAACAAAAAAGACAAGTTCCCTTTTGTGAAACTTGCCTCTTAATAGTATGTGTTATTCTTTGTCGATTAAAGCTTTACGAGATAGGTTAATCCGTCCTTTATCGTCAATTTCTTGAACGCGAACTTTAACTTTATCATTCAATGCTATAACATCTTCAACTTTCCCTACACGGTGATGCTCTAATTCAGATATATGAACTAAACCATCTTTACCTGGTAAAATCTCAACAAAAGCACCGAATTTCTCAATTCGTTTAACGGTACCTTCGTAAATTTCTCCCGCTTTAACTTCATGTGTTAATTGTTCGATAATTTCTTTAGCACGGTTAATCATTGCTTGATCAGTAGAGGCAATACTTACATTACCTTCATCATCAATATCAATTTTAACGCCTGTTTCATCAATAATCTTATTGATTGTATCTCCACCACGACCGATAACAACTTTAATCTTATCTGGTTTGATTTGAATCATTTCAATCTTAGGAGCGTAAGGGCTTAACTCTGTTCTTGGTTCAGAAATTGTCGAAGTTAATTCTTCTAGAATTGCTAATCGAGCTTGACGTGCTTGAACTAACGCTTCATTTAAAATTTGCTCTGTAATTCCTTCGATTTTAATATCCATTTGTAAAGCAGTGATTCCTTTTTCAGTTCCCGCTACTTTGAAGTCCATATCTCCTAGAGCATCTTCTAGACCTTGGATATCAGTTAGAATTGTATAGTTGTCGCCATCCATAACTAATCCCATTGCGATACCTGCGACTGGTGCTTTAATAGGTACACCTGCGTCCATTAATGCTAATGTTCCAGCACAAATACTTGCTTGTGAAGATGAACCGTTAGATTCTAATACTTCTGATACTAAACGAATCGTATATGGGAATACATCTTCATCTGGAATAATTTGTGCAAGCGCACGTTCACCTAAGGCACCGTGTCCTACTTCACGACGTCCCGCGCTACCCATACGTCCAGTTTCACCTACTGAATATGGTGGGAAGTTATAGTGGTGAATAAAGCGTTTAGACTCTTCAATACCTAAGCCATCAATAATTTGATGCTCTCCTAGAGGTGCTAATGTCGCTACTGTTAATGCTTGAGTTTGTCCACGTGTGAATAAACCAGATCCGTGAGTACGTGGTAATAAGCCTACACGAGAAGCTAATGGACGAATTTGGTCCACTTTACGGCCATCAGGACGGATACGATCCGCTGTAATTAAATGACGCACAACTTCTTTTTCTAGGGCTTGTAATGCAGCGTTAACAGCTGAAAGAACTTCATCTTTTTCTGGGTTTTCAGCATGTAATTCTTCATAATATGTTACAGCACCTTGCATAACTAAAGCAATCGCATCTTCACGCGCTTTTTTCTCCTCTGTTTTAATTGCTTCAATCATGGCTTCACGATAACGTCCAGAAATTTCTTCCATGATTTCTTCATCATTTTGTACAATTGTTAATTCGAATTTCTCTTTACCGATTTGTTCAATAATATTCGCTTGGAATTCGTTAATTTCTTTAATTGCACGGTGACCGAATAATAATGCTTCAAGCATCTCATCTTCTGGTACTTCTTCCGCACTTGACTCAACCATGTTAATTGCTTGACTAGTACCTGCAACTGTTAAGTGGATATCAGACAGGGTGCTTTGTTCAGTCGTTGGGTTAATTACTAGTTCTCCCTCTACACGACCAACATTAACACCTGCAATAGGTCCGTTAAACGGAATATCTGATACACCTAGGGCTAATGATGAACCTAACATTGCTGACATTTCTGGTGAGCAATCTTGGTCTACAGATAATACAGTATTGACGATTTGAATTTCGTTTCGTACCCCATCTGGGAACATTGGACGAATTGGGCGGTCAATTAGACGTGCAGTTAATGTCGCATTCTCTGACGGGCGACCTTCACGTTTAATAAATCCACCGGGGATTTTACCTACTGAATATTTTTTCTCTTCGTAGTTCACAGTTAACGGGAAGAAGTTTCCGTCTACAGGTCTACTTGAAGCTACTGCTGTAGATAATACAACGGTATCTCCGTATCTTACTAGGACTGCTCCATTCGCTTGTCGAGCAAATTCGCCAATTTCAACTGACAGTGGGCGTCCACCAATAGTTGTTTCAAAAACATGTTTTTCGAACATGGTATCTCTCCTTTGATTAATAAATTGTGTGTTTTGGAGAACTACTAAACAAATATCAACTCATGACGCGTCTCGTCACAAACTCATACTTGTATAGTAGATCTACCAATATTGATAATTACCAAAACACACACTAATTAGTTTAGCATATTCTCTATATAATTGCGCTCATAAAAGGCAATATATTATAATTATCTACAAAAAAACTTCCATTTCATCACTGAAACGGAAGTTAATATCATATTAACGACGTAATCCTAAACGTTGGATTAATTCGCGGTAACGTGCTACGTCTTTGTTACGTAGGTACGCTAATAAGTTACGACGGTGACCAATTTTTTTCATTAGTCCACGGTATGAATGGAAATCTTTTTTATGCTCGCGGATATGCTCGTTTAATGAGTTAATATCTGCAGTTAACACAGCGATTTGTACTTCTGGAGAACCAGTGTCCCCTTCGTGAGTAGCAAATTCTGTCATGATTTCTGTTTTACGTTCTTTTGTTAAAGCCATCTCATTTCACCTCTTTCTTTTTTTATCCCTGATGCCAAGAAAAGCGTTGGTGATTCGCTGAACTGAGCATAGGTACTATATAGTATTCCATGCACTTTTACAATGCTAGATTACCACTTGATATAATTTACACTATATGTCATGTAAATGCAAGAATTTTTATTCAATTTCCTCAATTGTTTCCTCTGGTAAATGTTCAAACATCGTTTGAGTGACAATCACAGCAAAGTGTTCCATTCCTTTTGGTGTGTGATGGACTTCATCTTCTGTATACCAGTCAGGATTCCCTTGTTGATAGCTATACCAATCAACTTCATAGGCATTTGGATATTTCTCAGCTGTGTCTTTAATTGTGTCATTCACGTTTTGAATGTGCATCACTCGTGAGTTTGTATTTACAAAGAATACATTACGCTTTTCTCCCGCAATGGACATCAATTCATCCATTCCTTCTTGATCCAATCCTGCGTTCGTTCCTAGGACAACTACTAAATTCTCTTGAACTTCGCCATCACGAACCATGTCACGTAAGTTGTCATTTGCATCCCACAATTGCAAGCTTCCTTGACCATAGATATTTCCATTCCAGAAAATTTCGTCTACTTTCGGTGTAAAGTGTAAAGCGATGGAATCTCCAAAGAAAGTTACTGGCACTTCAGTGGCAAATAATAATTCTTGTGGCGTCAACTCATCGAATACAATTGGATTTAAATCTTCAAATTCATCAAACACTTCTTGGTTCTCAGCAATGAGTTCTTGAAGTTCCGCTGACAATGTTTCTTGTTCAAAATAAATATTTTGTAATGTTTCTACAGGATCTTCAACTTCCAACTCGTTAACGAAGACCGTCTCAAATGTATCATCCACTTGGTCTAAATCTTCATCAACTTGGATAATTGGCTGACTTAATGGATACGCCGTATTCAATAAGTTTGGTTTTGTCTGAAAAGCTTGATATTCTAATTCGAATAAAGACACACGTTTATTATCAGCTGAATAGATAAGTCCTCGAACAAATAAAACCATCAAGGCGACGTAAGCAATAAAGATAAATAACTTAGGCTGGAGGAATTTTCTCTGATCAATCATATGACCGATATCTTCCGCATCTTCTTTAAAGTGGAGTGAAGAACCAAACCAAATTCTAACGCCCCCGCTTTCAATAATACGGTAAAAAATCTCCCCAACAATTGCTAATGTAATAATTGATAGAACATTGTCAACAGTGATATTCTCTCCTAGTTCACGGTAAAATGCTAAGTAAAAGACAATAATTGGGTAATACCAAAGATAATAAGAGTATGATCTTTTACCAATAAGATGTAATGGCTTTAAGCTTAGCCAACTTGTTACCGTCGGTGCTCCTACAGTAATTGAAAATACGAGTAACATACTCAACACATTAAATACTGACATCCACAGTAGATACGTCGCTTCGTTTTGATCCGATTGAGTGAACACAATCCAAATCATTCCCCCTGCAGACAATATTGCTATTAAATTGTATACAAACAGTTTGATTCTAGATTTATAAAATAAATTTAAAATGGTTGGTGTGATGTAAGCTGCAGCTACACCAATTGCAAATGATGCAAAGCGGGTTTCAATACCATAATAAACACGCGTTGGATCCTCGCCTGGTGTATATAAGAATAAGATGGCTACATGACTGAGTAATACAATAAAAAGCCAAATAATTCCTTTAGAAGGAATCGATAGTTTTAATCTTTGTAATAGTAAGATGATACCGGTTGCGATTAGAACTGATTGTAAGTGAATCGCATTATACCAAAGATGAGTAAAAGGCGATGCATCTGACATTTGTACAAAATAAGATTGATCCGTCACTATTTGATAAATATTATTTACAAAAAACAACCCAGAAAATATATCACTCTGAATATGTCGTAATTCTGTTGGATAGATCAAATATAAGCCGACAACGATAATTATTAAGAGCCACAAGAGTGGTATAAAGAGCCTCTCTATCGTATGTAGTAGATACTTTCCGATCGCTTTCCATTGAATTGATGCTTTAACCGGCTGAACTTTCTCAATATTTCTTGCAAAAAAGAACCCTCCAATAACAAGAAATGTATTCACCATGAAAAAACCGCCTGGTATTATGGAAGGGAATAAATGATAAGCAACGACGGCCATAATCGCTAAACCTTTTAAGCCATCAAAACTTTGCACTCTCTTCTGTTGTCGCATTATATTACCTCCTGATTAAGAATGACCTCAATAAATTATTATATAGGAAGCATTATTATTATAAAAGGCTAAATCTACTTTTATCTTAATTAATTCAAATTTTATCTAATGAGTAAATTTGAATTAAAAAGTTTCAAAATATAAAAAAGAACAAAACACTTCAAACTATTAAGTAGTCAAAAGTATTTTGTCCTAAATTTAATTATTTTCTTTTAAAGAAAGTCGCTTTAAGTTCCATAACTATATCTCTTAAATCAGCTGCCGCTTCAAAGTTTAAATCTTTAGCGTATTGACGCATCTCCATCTCAAGTCGCTCAAGCTCTTCTTCACGTTGAAGACGAGACAATTGTTTGAATTGAGCTAAGATATTCTCTTCTTGTTCTTCACCTTCAACTTCATGCGTAATTCGAATAAGGTCACGAACTTCTTTCTTAATCGTTTTGGGTGTAATGCCATGTTCTTTATTATAAGCGATTTGAATCTCACGACGACGCTCAGTTTCTTCAATAGCTTTTGTCATTGAGTCCGTCATTTTATCTGCATACATAATAACATGCCCATTCTCGTTACGAGCCGCACGCCCAATCGTTTGGATTAATGCACGCTCACCTCGTAAGAACCCTTCCTTATCCGCATCTAAGATGGCGACTAATGACACTTCTGGTACGTCAATCCCCTCTCTTAGTAAGTTAATACCAATAAGGACATCAAAGATCCCTAACCTTAAATCACGAATAATCTCCGTTCTTTCTAAAGTTTTAATATCACTATGTAAGTATTTGACTTTAATATCGACTTCT
Organism: Ruoffia sp. FAM 20857; assembly: GCF_045528645.1. Classification (NCBI taxonomy): domain Bacteria; kingdom Bacillati; phylum Bacillota; class Bacilli; order Lactobacillales; family Aerococcaceae; genus Ruoffia; species Ruoffia sp. FAM 20857. Next base: position 34,044 of record NZ_JBGQRB010000009.1, on the reverse strand, counting down.
TTAAGATAGTCCGTTAAGTCTTCAGACATTTTTTTCGTCAAGGTCGTAATAAACACACGTTCATCACGCTCAGTTCGTTTCGTAATTTCTTGAATTAAATCATCAATCTGACCCTTAATTGGTCGGACTTCAACAACTGGATCTAATAAACCAGTTGGACGTATAATTTGCTCAACATATTCGTCATCAGTATGTTCTAATTCATATGGACCTGGTGTAGCTGAAATATAGATGATTTGGTTGACATGCTTTTCAAACTCTTCTAACCTAAGTGGTCTATTGTCTAAAGCACTTGGTAATCTGAAGCCATAATCAATTAATTGTTGCTTCCGAGCTCTGTCCCCATTATACATCCCTCGAATTTGTGGCATCGTCATATGTGACTCATCCACTACAATCAAGAAATCATCTGGGAAGAAGTCAATTAACGTATAAGGTTGCTCTCCAGGCGCACGCCCGTCCATATGTCTTGAATAGTTCTCAATCCCATTACAATACCCCATCTCAAGGAGCATTTCTAAATCATAGGTCGTCCGTTGCTCTAAACGTTGTGCTTCTAAGAGTTTATTCTCAGAACGCAATTCTTCTAATCTCTCTTCTAACTCCGCTTTAATCGTAGTAACAGCTTGTAATGTTTGATCTTGGTCAGCCACGAAGTGAGTTGCGGGATAGATAGGATAATGATCGACGTCATTTTTAATCTCGCCTGTCATTACATCTACTTCGCGAATTCTATCAATTTCGTCACCGAAAAATTCAATTCGAATCACTTCACTATCACGCGAAGCTAAGAACACTTCAACCACATCTCCACGGACTCTAAAAGTTCCCCGCTGAAAGTCAATGTCATTTCTAACAAACTGCATGTCAATTAGCTGACGCAATACTTCTTCGCGCGATACTTCTTGCCCTTTTCTAATTGATAAAACTTGATTACGATACATCTCTGGATCCACTAACCCGTAAATACAAGAAACTGATGCGACAACAATAACATCTCGCCGCTCCAATAATGCGGATGAAGCGGAATGTCGTAGCTTATCAATTTCATCATTGACCATTGCTTCTTTTTCAATATATGAATCCGATGATGGAACATAAGCCTCAGGTTGATAGTAATCATAGTAAGACACAAAGTATTCGATTGAATTCTCTGGGAAAAACTCTAATAATTCACTATACAGTTGACCTGCTAAAGTTTTATTATGAGCTAAAACTAAAGTAGGTTTATTTACTTCTTTAATTACATTGGCAATCGTAAACGTCTTTCCTGTACCAGTTGCACCTAATAGCACTTGTTCTTTTTCACCATTATTTAATCCATTAACTAACTCTTTAATTGCTTGAGGTTGATCACCGTTTGGCTCATACTGAGATATTAATTTAAATTTATCCATTTACTGCCTCCTCATTAACCGAACATTTATTCGCTTAAACCATAATACTCTATAATGATATAAAATTCTACTTCTTTGTTTCAATATGTTTATATAAGTGTTTAAGCAATCTTCTCTTATAATTTCAGTTTAAAACAAACAAAAAAAGATTGCATCACTCTTCTATTTTATTGTATAATAATTTTTGTTGACTAAGTTAGCAAATGCTTATATACTAGACAAATGAAATCAGTAAGAAAGAGGTGACACCAATGGCAAACTCTAAATCAGCTATTAAACGTGCTCGTCAATCAAGTGTAAAAGAACAACGTAATACTGCACAAGTTTCGAAAATGCGTTCATTAATCAAAGATTTTCGTAATGCAGTAGAAACTGGTGAAGGTGACGTGAATGAATTATTCGCTAAAGCTTCTAAACAAATTGACCGTACTGCAGGTAAAGGATTAATCCACGCAAACAAAGCAGCACGTAACAAATCTACATTAGCAAACTTAATGAATAAATAATTAAGATACTTTATCTTGATTACAAAAAAACGAAAATGAACTTTAAAAAGTTCATTTTCGTTTTTTTTTATAAAGAAGTTAACTTTGATAATAAGATATAAAAGTGAGTCTCTTTATCCCCGACACCTGTCTTCATTCTAAAATCTACTTCTGCCATCTCAACATAAAAATTAAGTAATTCTGATAATTGCAAGGATCTTCCTGATGTTAGTGCAAGCTTCACTCGATATGGATGAATGCCTAACTGTTTCGCAATGTCGGCTTGATTCATTCCTTGTCTACCCAAAATCATTGACTGGACAATCACTCTAAATTGAGAAACCATTAATGCGTGTAAAGCAATTGGTTCATGACGCATTAATAATAAGTCTTGGTAAATTTGAATGGCTTGTATAATATTTTTATTCGCTACGGCATTGGTTAATTGGAATACGTCTGATTCAAGCGTACGTGGAACAAGTGATTGGACAGAATCGAGTGTGATTCTACCTTCAGTTTGTCCAAATATTTCCAGTTTATTCACTTCTGTCATTGCATTAGTTAGTTGATAGTTTACCCTAATTAACAATTCCTCAACAGCCTCACGTGTAAATGAAATATCTAAATTATTAATATAAGATTGAACATACCGCCCTACTTGACCTTCATCGAGCTCTGATATATCGACCATTTTCGTTTGTTTATTAAAACTTTTAGTCAGTTTCTTTCGCTTATCTAAGGATGGATTTTCAACATTAAAGATTAAAATAGTTGCTTGGTTCGGATTTTCTAAATAACCCAGTAATCGTTTTTGTTCAGAATCACTTAATTTATTCTTACTTTGTGAATTTAAAAACGTTGCATTCGACACAACGAGCACTCGATAATCAGAGAAAAAAGAAAACATCTCTGCTTCATCCAAAACGTCATTCATCGTCACTTCTTGTAAGTCAATTCGTGAGATATCTAAAACATCGATCCCGCCTAATTGTTGAAATAAGCCTTCCATAAACTGGTTTTTGAGGTAATTCTCAGATCCGACAACCGTATAGATTGGATCAATTTGTTTCTTATTGATTTGTTGCATGACTTGTTGGAACTCCATCTTTTCCCTCCTTCATATAAAATAAAACGAACATCACCAAAGTTTAATACATCAAGGTAATATCCGTTTTATTATCATAATCTTTTACTTTTGAATTTTTACTACCCAGTTATTTGCCGTATCTGAAGAATTAAGTAAAGATGGTGTATCTTCTGCTTTCTCATTACGTTCAATAAGTTTTCCTTGAATAGGTGATGGTATTTCAATCGCAGCTTTAGAAGCTTCAACATTAATAATTGTATCATCAACATCAATGTTTCCTAATGAAGCGATATTTGCATATGAAATATCTCCTGCTTCATCTTGCAATTCAGGCGTTAAACCAATCGTTACAATATTCTCTTCTTCAGTCATCCATAAATTCTTATTTAATAATTCCAATATTAATCACCCTTCTAAATTTAATAACTAAAATCATCTTCCATACCAAACATATAGCTTCGGTGATGATATTTCATTGATAGAACTAAACCAATCCCAATCATGTTTCCTAGTAAAGCCGAACCACCTTGAGAAACAAATGGCAGTGGAACCCCCGTGATTGGTAATAAACCAATCGCCATTCCGATATTCTCTAGAACGTGGAATAAAATCATTGATATAACACCTGCAGCAATATATGAATAAAACTCATTACGTGTTTTAAAGCAGATTTGTACGATTTGATAAATTAAAATGAAATAAACAAAGAGTAAAACTGAGCTTCCTAAGAATCCGAAGTTTTCAGCGATAGTCGTAAAGATAAAGTCAGATTCACGAACCGGTACGGTAACTTGTGAAACCCCAAAGCCTTTACCACTCAATTGACCCGATCCAACAGCTTTAATACTTTGAGCTAACTGATACCCACTCCCTTGTGTGTTTTCAAAGGGTCGTAACCAGTCTAAGATACGGTTAATTTGATATTCTTGAACAAGATTATTATCTATTAGAAATTCCGGGAATTTCTCAACGACAATAATAATTCCTCCCGCAACAACAATAACGGTTGTTGCAATTGGTGCAAGAATTTTCCAGCTGATTCCTGACATGAGAATAATTCCAGCAGTAATCGACATGATAACTAAGTTTGTTCCTAAGTCGTTTTGTAACTGAATTAAAATCATCGGTGGTGCAGCGAACATCAATATTTTTCCTAATTGCATAAAGTCTGATTTTATCGTACGGTTAGGGTATTTATTATTATGCTCAGTGACAACACGTGCCATAAATACTATATAAGCAGGTTTGAAAAGCTCTGAAGGTTGAACCGATAGCGAACCGATTCTTAACCAACTTGTCGCCCCTGTATCGGCTAATTCTCTATCATAGAAGAACAGTACTAATAATAATAGTAGTAAACCGAATCCGTATAAATAATTGGAAAGCTTCCAATATTGTTCACTATCTAATTGCATCGCCGCAATAACAGCAATCGTACCTACCCCATACCATAAGGCGTGGAATAAAGTTGGAACGAGGTCTCCCCCTTCAATGAGTGTTGTTGTTGAGTATACACTTAACAATCCGATGATTGCTAAGACCATAACATTTAAGATAATGCCGTAATCGATGCGGTTCTCATTATCTCGACGTATTTGTCTAATAGATGTCATTCATTTCACCTTTCTTTATTACTTGTTTGTAAAATTCTTATATATCTTATTGGTCAATTCAAACTGATTTGAATTTGCTTGTCTAAAGTTATCACTATATGAGACAAATGATTGGTACTTACTAGTTTCTTCAACCAATTGCCAATAACTTTTCTCTTTAAAATCATGATAAAAGACATTGATGTAAGCTCCTATGGAAATAACCATCGCATTTAAATATAACCAAATGATCGCAACCATGAATACTCCAATCGTGCCCCCACCAACATTACCTCCAGCAAATCTCATATAAACATTGAATAACTGAGATACTAAGATAAAGCCTAGTAAGGCAAATACTGTACCAGGTATTGCATATTTGATCGGCCATTTAACATTTGGCATAAATTGGTAAATTCCAATTAATAGAATAAAAATACCTAGCAAACCTAAAATCCAGCCCTGATTCACAAAAAAATCCAATAAGAAAAATTGAATACCAAATACTTCCTGAATATAGTCAATAATTGTCTCGCCGAATACAAGTGCAAATGTAAACGTAACCAACGCAATGACGATGAGTAAAGTAAATACATATGCAAATAATCGTGCGATAAAAAAGTTTTTTCTAGGTACAGTTTTATATATTGTATTTAGAACACGTTGCATGGTATTAAATACATTCGAAGCTGGCCATAATGAAATGATTAAACTTAGCGAGAACAAACCTGAACTTGTACCTGTTAAGTAAGTCTCCAATAAGGGAATAATCGCTACCTCGACTTCATCTGGTAATGCTAATTGAATTGTGTCAATAATTTGTGCTTCTGAAAAAGGAAGTATAGCAATAATATTTGATAATGCAAGCATTAACGGCACTAACGCCCAAATAACATAAAATGATAATTCAGCAGCATAACTTCCAAAAGCCAACTGTTGATTATTAATTTGGAACGTCTTCATTAGCTTATTAAATACCGAAGGTTGATCCATCTCTATCAGACCTTTCAATTCATTTTTATAACTACATAAGATTATCACATATTATATCATTTTGCACTTTAAGAATCTGTAATAATCTAGACTTTTTATATTTTCCTTTAATTTCTTAGACACACGTGTTTTCTATAGTATAATGGATTCAGAACAATTAGGAGGTAAGGCATGAGTAAAGGAGTAACATTTTATTTTGTACGCCACGGTGAAACATATTTCAATTTCTATGGTCGAATGCAAGGATGGTCTAATGCATTATTAACCGAAGAAGGAATTAAAAATGTTCATCGCAGTGGTAGAGGTCTAGCCGATATTGAATTTGATGCTGTATATACGAGTGATTTAAAACGAACAATTGATACAGCTTCAATTATTTTAGAAGAAAATCATAATAATGAGCACTTAGAAATCGAACAAATGCCAGAATTTCGTGAAGTTCACTTTGGGTCTTTTGAAGGCCTTTCTGCTGCTGAAGTTTGGCCAGAAGTTGAGCAAAGGGTAAACATCAAACACGGGTTGCCTGAAGGAACTGAGAATCAAATTCAAGATATTATGAATATGTTCAAAGAAGCAGATCCATATCACTTTGCAGAAAACTATACTGAATTTTGGAATCGTGTTGAATCTGGTTTACTAAAATTATTAAACCGCCACGCTGGAACGGACCAAAACATTTTAGTTGTGTGTCACGGTATGACAATTCGTAATTTATTGCATGGTTTAGTTGCTGATTTCGATGAAACTGAACCATTACAAAATGCATCCGTATCTATTGTTAAATATCAAAATGGACATTTCGAGATGCTAGCATATAATCAGGTTGACCACTTTAAAGATGTTGCTGATGAAGCAGCAAATGACTAGTCAAACTATTGTAAACAATTAAAAGCGCAGGACTTGGGAGTTGATTCCCTTGTCCTGCGTTATTTTTATGCCATACTTCCTTGCATTTGATACATTTGCGTATATGTGCCTCCCAGATCAAGTAACTCTCTGTGAGTGCCCCTCTCTTGGATATGTCCGTTGTCCATGACGATGATTTGATCTGCATCTTTAATGGTTGAAAGTCGGTGCGCTACAATAAAGGTCGTACGTCCTTCTTTTACAACTTTCATCGCATGTTGAATAATTTCCTCAGTTTCAGTGTCAATATGTGAAGTTGCTTCGTCAAGTATCAATATTTTTGGATTATTGGCTAAGGTACGAGCAAAGGATATCAATTGTCTCTCCCCTGAAGAAAAAGCTTGTCCTTTTTCCACAACTTCCGAATGAATTCCTTTTTCTAATTTATCAATTAATGGTTGTGCTCCAACTTTGATAAGTGCATCGAGGACCATTTCATCGGTTATCTCTGGATTATTCATACTGATATTTGTCGCAATCGTACCAGAAAATAAATACGGTTCTTGCAAGACAATCCCCATTTTTTCTCGAATGCTTTCTCGATTATATTCTTCAATATTTTGACCATCTATGATTACTTGGCCTTCTTGTGGATCGTAAAAGCGAAATAGTAAGTTAATAATCGAACTTTTACCGGACCCTGTGTGTCCGACTAAACCGATGGTCTCACCTGCATTAACATGGAAATTTAATTGATGCAATACATTATTGCCTTCTTTATATGCAAAGGTCACATCATTAAACTCAACATTTCCTTGAGTAACTATTAATTGTTTGTTGGAATCTTTCTCTACCGGAGTATCTATTAACTCGAACACTCGTATTCCTGCGGATAAAGCTTGTTGCAATATTGTAATCAAACGAACAATCATAGTAATAGGATCAAATAATCGTTCAACATAATTGATAACAATATATAAGGTTCCAATCGATATTGATAATATGCCATTTGTGAACTGCGTTCCTATATACAACATCACAAGTAAGGTCACAATACTCTTAAAGAGTCCGGACAAATTCCAAGCAAAAAACGCTTCGTACTTTAAGGATTCTTTTCTAGTATTTAGCCAAGTTTGATTGACTTGCTCAAACTCTTCAGCCATATGCTCTTGTTGATTGAACACTTGAACAATCGACACACCTTGAACAATTTCAGCGATTTTACTATTCAGTTCACTGACCGATTCTCTCCATAAAGTATTGATTGGTTGAATTTTTTTAGAGAAAGCCATTTGCCAAACGACGATTATTGGTATGAGTAGTAATAACCAACTTGCTATCGTCGGGCTGACAGCAAACATACCAATATATACACCTAGAATGGTCATTGTATTAATGAGTATTTGAGTCGTAAAATTTGCAAAAAAGTTCTCTCTTAAAACCTCTGTGTCATTGACGATTCGAGCAGATATCTTTCCAGCTGGAATATCATCAAAATAACTAACCGGTAACTTTTGCATATGCTCGTGAGCTTCATCTCGAATTACTTTACTTAGCCGATTCGATCCATTCGCTAAAAGCAAATATCCCACATAACCAAGAATCGCTGAGATAAATGTAATAATAAGATAAAAGCCAAATTGTTCCGTAATAAAGGTAATATTAACAGTCTCTTCGTTCGCAACGGATAGGGACACATAATCAATCATTTTACTTGCAATAATTGGTGTATATATTGAAAGTCCTGTAGAGAAAATCAACAGAATGAACCCTGATAACAAGAGTTTCCATTCATAACGTAAGTAACCAAGTAGTCTAGTGAATGTTTTCATTCTCAGCGCCCCCTTCTGATTGTTGTTTGTTGAATTGTTCATAATACCAACCTTCGTTCGCTAATAATTCTTTCGGTGAGCCGTATTCAACGATGCGTCCATCGTCTACAACTATAATCATGTCCGCTTGATTTACCGCAGAAAGCCTATGTGTGACAATAATGTTTGTCTTATCCCCACGGATACTTTGAACATTTGTAATGATGGCTCTTTCAGTCTTTGCATCAACCGCTGAAAGTGAATCATCTAATATTAATAACTCTGGTTCTTTAATTAGCGCTCTGGCAATCGATACCCTTTGTTTTTGTCCTCCAGATATCGACACACCTTTTTCTCCAATTAACGTTTTAAGCCCTTCTGACATACGCTCTAAATCTTTTGTAAAGGCCGCATTTTCAATCGCTTGGGCCAATTGATCTTCCTCATTAGCTTCACTATTTCCAAACATTATATTATATTTTACAGTTTGAGAAAAAAGTATGTGTTCCTGTGGCACATAGCCAATCATCGCTTCTAAACTTTCCCGTTGATATTCATGAATATCTCGACCATTGAGTTTGATTATTCCAGATCCGCTAATTGGATACTGTCTTAATAATTGTCGAATAATCGTCGTTTTCCCGCTCCCGGTCTTACCGACAATTCCCAACGTTTCTCCTCGTTGAAGCGTAAAATTGAGATTTTTAATTGTCTCTTTAACATCCTCTTTATATTTAAAGGAATAATCTTGAAACTCAATGCTTTCAATCGAATCAAGCGTCAGATGACCGTCTGCTTCCATGAGATCATTCGCTTTGATTAAATCATTGAGCTTCTCAAATGAAACTTTACCTTGTTGGTAAATAACAACTATTTCTGTCATTCCCCAAATCGTTCCATTTAACATAGCTAAATATAATTGGAAAGAAACTAATTTACCCACTGATAATTGACCTAAATTCACTAAATAACTACAATACATGAGTCCGATGGCGATACTTAACCCACCAAAGGCTTTAGCAATTTGACCAAATAAGCCGTTCACCATCGCCAAATGATTCGCCTTATCGACAACTTTCTGTGTTTTTTCTTGAAATCTCTTTTGTTCCAAATCTTTCCGTCCATACGCTCGCATCACACGAACGCCATCAACCACTTCTAACACTTCATTACTCAATTCAGCTACAGAATCTCTAATAGCATCATAACGCTTATCCACTTCTTTACTAAGGAAATAAATAATAACACCAAAGATCAGTAGAGGAATCAAACTAACTAAAGTGACTTGCCAAGAAATCGTAAAAATCATAACTGCAAGGAAACTTAGTAATAACGCTCCGTCTCCCAATACAATCATTAAACCATAACCTAGTAACATTCCTATCGTATCGATATCTGACGTCATTCGTGTCATCAAATCGCCGGAACGAAAAGCTTCATAAAAAGAAGCACGAAAGCCAAGTAAACTTTTAAAACCAGTTTGTCTTAATTCTTTCTGGAATTGATATGACTCTCCGAATAAAACTCTAAACCAAGTCACATCCCCCGCATAAATTAATATCATTAATATAAATAAAAAGAATAAATATCGCACTAAGACAGCTTGAGTTAATTGATTTGTTACAATATCATCGATAAAGAGTTGAATAATATAATTTGGGAAAATATATAATATACTGGTAAGAACTGCTGTCATACCACCAAATATATATTTTCCAGGGTGTTTCTTAATGTAATACCACATTGACTGAAGCATAGTTTCCCAACTTTCCTATTAAAATTTGCACAAAAAAAAGATATTTTATCACCACAATTAAGGGCTCATAAAATATCAGCTGTAGAATTACATACTTAGACATCCTTGATCTAATTGTCTAGATGAAAACTCTAATATTATGAACGATTAAAGGTGATGTCATTTTAAATAAATTCGAACTTACTTGAACTGCTTGTTTCATCTGACATCCTCCTTTCATGTTTTCTAAAAATAAGATTACACGATTTTTAACTAAAAGTAAAGCAGTTTCTAATCTGGATTTAATATTTTTTTGGATATGTATGTGCTTGTGTCCTTGAGATAGTCTCCAGGATATGATATCACGAATAATGTCCCTGACATTGTCTCTAGGATATGTAAAATCAAAATATAAAACAAAAAACTCAGCAATGATGGCAAATCTAGCCACAATCACTGAGTCGTTAGTTTTTAATTTCTCAAAATCCATAAAATACTTAAAATATATCATTCATTGAATAAATACCAGGGTCGGCTTGATTAATTAAAAATTCTGCCCCTGCCATAGCCCCTCTGGCGAATAACTCTTTTGATCCAGCACGATGAGTAATTTCAAGCATTTCTTGATTATTTGCAAAAATAATCGTGTGTTCACCTACAATATCGCCACCACGAATCGCATGTAAGCCAACTTCTTGGTGTTCTCTTGCTTCGCCAATACCTTCACGTCCATATACTTTTGTTGCACTTTCTGACATACCTTCTTCAACTGAATCTAGTAACATCTTAGCTGTACCACTTGGTGCATCTTTTTTGTAACGATGGTGTTTTTCAATAATTTCAATATCATAACCTAAGGGATACAATACTTTACTTAGATGCTTACTCACTTCCTGCATCACATTGACACCAATACTAGTATTATGAGTATCTAAGATAGCAACGGATTTACTCGCCTCTTGAATTGCTTTTGCTTGTTCTTCATTTTGCCCTGTAGTTGCAAGCATAAGTGGCAGTTTTTGCGCCACTGCAAACGCCAGTAATTCTTCCGTTAATTGAGGTGTTGAAAAATCAATCATCACTTCTGGTTTAAGATCAAGCCCTTCAACCACTTGTGTTAAATCATCAAAATTTGTCGCGATTGGAAAAGGTTGTTCTGTTTCTTCAGTTGATTGTAATCCTGCGATCACTTGATGACCTAACTCTTTCGAGATCTCAGTAACAACTTTTCCCATCGCGCCATCGGATCCAATTAGTATAATATTCACTTTATCAATCCTCTATTCTTTATATTGTGTATTTTTCAATTAACCCTAAGTACGTGTCTAATAATTCAGCACTTTCCTCACTTGGTGGTACCATAGGTAAACGATATGATAAAGCACAGCGGTTCATTTTGTGAACTAAGTATTTCACTGGGATTGGGTTCACTTCATCAAATAAATTACGATTAATATCTTCAAGTTTATAATTTAATTGTTGAGCTTCTTCCGTTTGTCCATCTAAAGCGAGACGACATAAATCATGAACTTCTTTTGGGAGAATATTTGCAGTTACAGAGATAGCACCCTTACCACCTAAAGCGATAATATCGTAATTTAAATCGTCGTTCCCTGAGTATACAGCGAAATCATCTGGCACAATATCAAGCACTGCACGAGTGTAATCTAAATTACCTACCGCATCTTTTAATGCCACAATATTTGGATGTTCAGCTAAAATACTCACCTGTTCTGGTGTTAATGATGTACCCGTTCTAGAAGGAACATCATAAAGAATAATTGGAATGTTAACTGAATCAGCAATCGCTCGGAAGTGAGCTAACATACCATTATAAGAAGCTTTATTGTAATATGGGGTGACGATAAGTAATGCATCTGCTCCCACATGCTCAGCTTGTTGACTTAATTTGATTGCGTGACGTGTATCGTTAATACCTGTTCCTGCAATGATTGGAAGTTTACCTTCGACATGTTTCACGGCAAATTTAATCAATTCGATTTGCTCTTCATCAGATAAAGTAGAACTCTCACCGGTTGTTCCAGTAATGACTAATGCGTCTGTGCTATTCTCTAATTGAAAGTCTAATAGGCTTTCAAACGCGCGCCAATCAATTTCCTTTGTGTTCTCGATAAATGGGGTAATCAATGCAACTGCTGAACCTTCATAAACACTCATTATAAATATCCTCCTATAAAATATTATTTGCTATGATATCTTCAAAAGACTGCCGTTTGACTGTTAAGTAACTTTTTTCTCCATCAATATGCACCATGGCTGGAATTGGGATATGATTATAATTGCTTGCCATAGAATAATTATATGAACCCGTACCATTTACTAATAATAAATCGCCTGTTTCAACTTGAGGAAGATCAATATTATTAATCACAACATCCCCACTCTCACACGCTTTACCAGCTATGGTGTACGTTTCTTTGACCGGTTCATTAATTTTATTTGGTAGGGCTGCTTCATATTCAGCCTGATATAAAGCTGGACGGATATTATCTGTCATCCCACCATCGATAAAGGCATATTTCTTACCACCTACTGTCTTCTTAATATCACCAATCGTGTACAAAGTACTACCAGAATTGTTAACTAATGATCTACCAGGTTCAATTGTAACCTTCTCTAATTGTATCCCATATTCAGTAGACTTTTCATGAACATGCTCGATAAAATTTGGCAGAAATTCGGCAATGTCAAAAGGTTTATCCTCTTCAGTGTAGTAAACACCAAAACCGCCACCGAAATTTATTTCACGAATCGAAATATTTAAGTTCGTTTGAATGCGTTGAGCAAAGTGTAACATTTCATCCGCTGCTTTAATAAATGATTCTGAATCAAATATTTGACTACCAATGTGACAATGTAAACCTGCTAATTCAATATTATCATAGTTATGGATGCTTTCTATAATGTCCTCAATCTTCTCATCGAAGACACTCTCTCCAAATTTTGAATCTAAGTTAGCTGTTTTAATGTATTCATGAGTATGCGCCTCAACTCCAGGATTTAAGCGTAATAGTGCGCGTTGCTTTTTCCCTTTTTGCTCTAAAATATTATTGAGTCTATCAGCTTCCATTCGGTTATCAATGACAATTGTTCCCACTTCTTGATCGACCGCAAAAGCTAATTCCTCATCTAATTTGTTATTTCCGTGAAAGTACATCTTCGATGGCTGAACGCCACCTTTCTTCCCAGTAAAAATCTCCCCAGCACTAACAACATCTTGTCCTATTCCATACTCTGAAATCAATTTTGCAATCGCAAGTGTCAAAACAGACTTGGATGCAAATAATAACTCTGTCTCAAAGTAAGGATTCTCTAAAGCATTTTTGAAATTATAAACGCGTTCTCTAAAACTCTCTTCATCGAATATATAAAGCGGCGTTCCATATTGCTGAGCTAAATCTGAATATTTATGTTGTGAATGAACCAGCTCGTTATTCACCTTCGTTTGATACGTTTCTAATTGCATTCTTCCACTCCTTAAATAAAAGTAAACAAAAAGCGACTACGAACAAAAGGTTCGTGGTCGCTTTCACTAATCAATCCAACTTGATTTGAGTTGACGTATCCTTTTGCCCGGTAATTGATTGCACCTTATTATCACTTTGGCTCTTTGATAATAACAGTGACCAACCTCTTAAAGTCAGCCCCCAACGAAAGTCGTTTCGGCGATATCCCCTTTCCACATGTGTGTGTACTTTTGTCAACCGCGCCTCGCACAATACCTCTTTAACTTAAATATACTATATCAATGGTAAATTACAATGTCAATAGGATTAAGTTAGGATTAAAATTTTACTGACGATTATTAAATTCCATCACTTTTAACTTGACATTTTATGTGATAATGCTTAAGTTAAATAGGTATAAATTGAACATTAACATACAATATTGAAAGGAGCCAATTATGAGTAAAAAATATCATGTTGCCGTTGTAGGTGCATCGGGCGTAGTTGGTCGTAAAGTTATACAAGTATTAGAAGAACGTCAATTCCCAGTAAGTGAATTAAGTTTATTTGCTTCAAGTCGATCTGCAGGTCAAAAAATCCCCTTCAATGGTGAAGAGATTACCATCCAAGAACTGACAGAGGATGCTTTAACAGCGCCAATTCAAATCGCAATCTTTTCTGCAGGTGGAGAAACATCAAAACACTTTGCACCGATTGCTTCAAGTAATGGCATTACTGTCATCGATAATAGTTCAGCGTGGAGAATGGATAAAAATATTCCATTAGTTGTCCCTGAGGTGAATGCTGGGGTCTTATCTAAAGATGGTAAACTCATCGCAAACCCTAACTGTTCAACCATCCAATCCGTTGTACCATTGAAACCACTACAAGTAAATTACGGTATCAAACGTGTAGTTTATAGTACATATCAAGCAGTATCAGGGGCCGGACGTAAAGGAATTGAAGATTTAGAGCAAGGTACAACAAGTACTTTCCCTTACGAAATTAATAAAACAGTGATTCCACAAATCGATGTCTTCTTAGATAATGGTAATACAAAAGAAGAACAAAAGATGATTGATGAAACACGTAAAATCTTAGGTGTTGAGAATTTACCTGTCTCTGCAACAGCTGTACGTGTTCCAATCAAAACATCTCATGGTGTATCTATCAATATTGAATTAGAAAAAGAATTTGATATTAAGAAAATTCGTGAAGAAATTGGAAACATCGACGGAGTCATTCTTGCCGATAATCCTGAAGCCTTAGATTACCCATTGCAATCAGTCGCTGAAGATACTGATAACGTATATGTTGGTCGTATTCGGAGAGACGAATCCGTAGAAAATGGTATAAACTTATTTGTTGTAGCGGATAACCTTCGTAAAGGTGCTGCTACAAACTCAGTACAAATTGCTGAGTCATTAATTGCTCGTGGTATCATCTAATTAAAGCAAATAGACGGCAAGAGATCCAATTATGGATCTCTTGCCGTCTATTTTATGTCTATAAATGTTCAACTTTACGATTGAAGAAACTCAGTCAACTGATCTTCATATGTAATAAATAGATTTTTCATAGCTCTAGAACTTGCTGTATACAGAATTCGCTTATCACGTTGTGAATGATAATGTTCGTTTGAAGCATTATGAATTAAGACATTATCAAATTCCAATCCTTTGGATAAACTAATTGGAATGATGGTTAGATTTAATCGATCCAATAGTTCTTGGCCAAAAGATTGTTCCAGTTCTTCAGCCTCAACCATTGTTTTAGTGATCAATGTTAATGCTTTTCCATCTAACTCTTGATTTACCGCTTCTAATAGCTTCAAATAGTCAGCTTGATTATTAACTTTAATAATTTTAGGTTCATTTCCAGCCGGTCGAATCGGAATAATTTCCCATTCATCGTTATTGGTTGCGAGCCGATTGAATAAGCGTGTGATTGATCCACTTGACCGGTAACTATTCACTAATTGATATAACTCAACTTTTTCTGAGCGGGCTGAGAAATTATTGATAATATCTTGGAATTTGATATTGGCGTTAAATATCGCTTGATTCTCATCCCCTACCATGGTAAATGCTGATTTAGGGAATAAGCTCACTAATAATCGAATTTGTGCTTCTGTATAGTCTTGTACTTCGTCTACTAGAACAAATCGCATATTTGTAAGTGATAATTTTTCAATGAAGCGATTATAAATGTAAATAAATGCAACCGCTTCATCTATGCTTAATATGCCATCTGGATTGAATTGATATACTTCTTGTGAGTATGCAAAATAAATTTTTTCAAAAATCCCTTGTAAATTAAACCAAGCTAAACCACGAATATCACGGGTTACTTGACTGTATTGAATTTGGACATATCTTTTGGCATATTTATTAATCGTTTGAGGTGAATCATCCGAAATCAGTTCATTAAAGAACTTTTGTTGTAAGGTTTCAGGTAATGACATCACTCGATCAATCACTTTAGGTTTTTGAGCTAATTTAGTCATTCGTCTCTCCCAATTACTTGATAATAATTGTCGCGTTGCTTGAATACGAGCAATTAAGGGAGAACTATCAGGCGTCTGTTCAAAAGCTTTAATGATTTTTTCAGTCGAAACAATTTCTTTGTCTTTACGTAAGACTGGATTAAAGAAATCCATATGTTGTAATATTAACTCTTCTGAGTCATTAATAAAATCAATAAAAGAAGTACTTCGAATAATCTCTGTTTGCTTCGGAACCTTGTGAATACTAATACGGTTAAAATACGTTTGTTCATCCTCTAATTCCATTGACAAGTGTCTCCCTACAAATTGTAAAAGCGTCATATTCAATGGCGTTTTCTCACCGAGTGATGGGAGCACATTAGATATATACGATACAAAATGCTCATTCGGAGACAATATTAGAATATTATCTGAGGTAATTTCTTTACGGTATGAATAGAGTAAATACGCAATTCTTTGCATAATCGTTGAAGTTTTTCCACTCCCAGCCACTCCATTGACTAAAATAATCGGATGTCTCGTATCTCGAATTATCACATTCTGCTCACTTTGAATGGTAGATGTAATATCTTGCATTAAACTCGAGCTATCTTGTTCTAGGGCTTCTAGTAATACATCATCTTGGATCGATACCGATGTGTCGAAGAACTTCAATAAAGTATCTTTGTCGATAACGAATTGTCTACGTTTATCAATTTCCACTTCAATTGTATTGCCATTCACTTCATATGCAGATTCTCCTGTTGTATTATTGTAGAATAACTCTGCGATTGGAGAACGCCAGTCATAGACAAACTTTGCGTAATTATCATCATCAAAACTATTAATACCTATGTAGAAAGATTCTGCTTCTTCATCATCTAGAAAATCAACGTCCACTTTACCAAAATATGGAGCATCTAATGATCGTTTGACATTTTCTAATAATTTTTCTGCGGAGATAATGCGTGAATTCATTTGGTCAATCTCGCGGTTCTTCATCTCAATTGTTGAAAAAGTGTCCATATTATCAGAAAAACTACTAAAATCTACCCGAACATCTTCGGACATCTTTTGTACAAAAGTAAGCCCCTCTTCACGAGCTTCTTTAACAAATGCATCGAGACTCTCTCTACTTTTTAACATTTTCTTATATACAAAGTCTAAATATTCCGCTTCTTTAGCAAATTCTTTCTCGTAATCATGCGAATTGTTCTGAGTCATAAACTGCATTCCCCTTTTCTTTACTACATCTTATTGAAAAAAATGCCGAATAGCTATCTTATACCGACTAAACGTATAATGCAACAACAAAATAGCTACCATTAGCAATTTTGTTGCTAACAATAGCTATAAATTTTATTTAATAGTTTGCACCTAATTTAAATCCACACCGTCTTTACGGTAAATATATTTTGGTTCATGTAATTCATCATTAAAAGAAACTATTAAGTCATGTTCTTTAAAGAACCACTCATCGTCTTTTTCAATAAAGAATAATAAGCCATTATCAGAAGTAAATGTAACAATTGGAGAATGCGGCTCTGTAGGTTCAACTTGTAATGCGAATGAATCTTGTACTGGACTACTTCCGTAGATCATAGTTTTAAAGCGAATTCCTGCACCTTCAGCTCTTCCAACTTCTTCTTCAAACCATTTGACTGCTTTATCTTCAACAATTAATTCCATATATATGTGCGTGGCATAATTAGCCACTTCCTCCTTTTATTATCACTACGCTTTGAGTATAAATGATTTTTATTATAATAACCAGTATTCTGCTTGAATAAATTGAATTGCTTATACGAGTTCATGCTGATAAGCATAGATAGTTGCTTGTGTGCGGTCATTTACTTCAAGTTTAGATAAGATATTCGAAACATGTGTTTTTACTGTTTTTAGCGTGATGAATAGCTCATCTGCAATTTCTTGATTGGTATACCCTTTTGAAACTAATAATAATACTTCTAATTCACGATTGGTTAAATCATCGTGTGCTTGTTTTTGTCTGGATTTATCTTCATATTCTAACAACTTACTTGTTACTTCAGGTCCCATCACCGTGTCGCCTTCGTAAGTCGCACGGATAGCATCCGCAATTTCACTGGCAGAAGATGTTTTTAATAAATAACTCTTAGCGCCGGCTTCAATCGCAGGATAGACTTTTTCGTCATCGATGAAAGATGTCACAATAATAATTTTGGCTTCTGGCCACTCTTCCATAATTTTTTGAGTCGCTTCTACTCCATCCATGACTTCCATCACCAAATCCATCAAGATGATGTCTGGTTTATCTTCTAATGCTTTGTGATAACCCATAAGACCATTTTCAGCCTCACCGATCACTTCGATGTCGGGTTGGACATCCAAGTAGGATGACACCCCTAAACGTACCATTTCATGATCATCGACTAGTAATACTTTAATCATACATTTACCTCTCTTCTCGAAATGGGAATTTGAATATCGATGGATGTTCCTTTACCAATTGAACTAATTATATTCAATATTCCGCCTAAACTCTTCACACGCTCTTCCATATTACGAAGCCCGTAATTACCTTTTTGTTTAGCTGTGCTCACATCAAACCCTTGCCCATCATCAATAATTTTTAATTGAATTGAATGTTTATCTTGAGTTAAATAAATTTCAACTTTATTCGCTTTCGCATGCCGCATCGTATTAGATATAGCTTCTTGTACGATTCGGAATAAGTGATCTTCAATCCCACTATCAACTTTTACGGGTGCAAGATTCCAATGAATTTCCATCGGGATCTTAGTATCTAATTCTTCTAATAAGTGTTTAATACCTTGATCGAGACGTTGATCCATTAAGTCAATCGGTCTTAAGTGAAGGAGTAAAGCCCGCATCTCAGTTTGGGCGTTTCCAATAATCTCTTCAACTTTTTTTACAGAGTTTGTTACCGACAACTCTTCTCTCTCAGCAACTTCACTAATAGCTGAAATCATCATCGTCGCAGCGAATAATTGCTGACTGACAGAATCATGCAACTCACGTGCAATCCGATTACGTTCATTCTCAATAATTTCTTCTTTAGTATCTTCACCTACAAACACTGGCGCTGCCGTATATTCTTGAAGATCAGCCGAAAGATCAACAATCTTATCCCGTAGTCGATTGATATCTTTCGCCGTTTGTCTTGAAGCATCAAACCAATTTCCGCCTTGTAATTCTTTGCGGAATATTTCATTTTGATACTTTCCTAATAGTAACCAATTAATTCGTGCTCTAATTTGTTCAAAAGGTGAACTCAGAGCAACTGTTAGTATAATTGCTAACACGATACTCAAAGTTAAGATAAAAGCGATAATAATCAAATACACTGGAATATTAAAAAACTCAACGGTAAACACCTCTGACAGTGTCATCACATTTAATTCAAAAATTAGAATTCCAAAAATAATGACGACAATGGCTGAAAAACTAACGAATTGAAAGATGAATAAATGAGTCCATAAACGAAAATTCATAAAATAATCACCTCAAGATCTCCAAATGTCACTGATACAATGACATTCACTTTTCGATTTGAGTCCCCATAATCTGGACTCATCCAACGGAAATTATCAGCTGTCAATGAATAACGTTGGGATTCAAATACGACCCCTCCTGAAATTGTACTGATATTTAACTTCACACCAATATCATTAGGAATAATTAATCGCGTTCGACCGAACAACTTTCTGATGATAATCGTCGTCTCTCCTTGAGGTAAGATTGTATTACCAAAATCCAAGATATGATTACCTCCGAACAGAACAATATTCACATCATCCCATTCAAATTCAACTTTCTTCTCTCTGTATGAATCAAAAATCGATTCTTGATCCAGAATCGTTCGCTGTTCACTTTGGGGTTCAATCAGTTTTACCCCTAAGTAATTACTTTCAGACTTCTTAGGTAAGATTAACGCATTTTTAAAATGAATTAACTCATTGCCATCTTTACTTCTGAATAAAATTAAAAACAAGATGATCACTAATAATAATACCCAAACTGATTGAATCATAAGCAAACTTAAGATAAGTAAAAATAAAGCTGCGACAAAAATTATTAAACGAAGGATACGATTTCCAATAAATAATCCGACGATAAATAGTATAAAAGATACTCCGATAAGACCTATAATTTTCCAGTCTAAAAAGATGTCAAATAATATAAGCACCAGACTAACCGCAAATACAATAAAAATGTTTTGTCTTAAAAAATTTTGCATATAACACCTCTGTTCCATAAAATTAGTATAACAGATTCTGAAGTAGAAAATGAATATCGCTTCCTATTTTCCGATAAAAAATAAGTCTGCCTTATAAAAAGACAGACTTATTAATACTTAACTATTCAAGACTATTCATCAGCTGCTTCAATTTTGATGATTTTAACATCAAAAGATCCGCCTGGCGTTTGAATCGAAACAACATCATTTAATTTTTTACCTAAAATTGCTTGGGCAATCGGTGAGTCATTAGAAATTTTATATTCTAATGGGTCAGCTTCTGCACTACCAACAATTGTATACGTTTCTTCGTCGCCATCTGGTACTTCAACAAAAGTAACTTTACGACCTAATGAAACTTCATCTTTAGCAACGTCTTTATCATCAATAATTTCTGCGAAACGAATCATATTTTCAATACTTGAAATACGACCTTCCACAAAAGCTTGCTCATCTTTAGCTGATTCATACTCAGAGTTCTCTGATAAATCCCCAAAACTTCTTGCGATTTTAATACGTTCAATAATTTCTTTACGTTTATTGACTTTTAAATCTTCTAATTCTTGTTCTAATTTTTCTTTACCTGATAAAGTCATTGGATAGACTTTTTGATCCATGTTATTCTCTCCTTCTTGAAACGATAGAAATAAGATAGCACGTTATTTACTATTTTTCAATCTAAATTTTTATTTTTTATATAAAAGAATAATAAACAATCGTAGTTTACCGCTAATCACGATCGTTTATGTAATTATTTTTGATTCAAGATTGTTGCAATCTTCGTTGTTAATAAGTCAATCGCAACTTGATTGTAGCCACCTTCTGGTACGATGATATCAGCATAACGTTTCGTAGGTTCGATGAATTGGTGGAACATCGGTTTCACGACCTCTACGTATTGTTTAATCACTGACTCAACCGTTCTACCTCGTTCATTAATATCACGAAGTATTCGTCTAGCTAAGCGAATGTCGTCGTCAGTATCTACATACACTTTAATATCCATTAAGTCTCGGATGCGTTTATCATCTAATATTAAAATCCCTTCAACGATAATAACATCACGGGAAACTTCATATTCCGTTTCATTACTTCGTGTATGATTTGTAAAATCATAAATTGGTTTCTCAATTGAACCACCTTCAATTAATGTCACCAGATGATTGTAAAATAAATCATTATCAAACGCTAATGGATGATCATAATTTGTCTTCAATCTCTCTTCTAGTGGAAGGTCACTTTGATTTTTATAATAATAATCTTGTTGTAACAACATTACTGATAGTCCTTCGAAAGTTTCTAATATTCGACTACTTACACTCGATTTTCCACTTCCTGAACCACCGGAAACGCCAATTACTACTGGTTTCGTCCCCATAAACAATCTCGCTTTCTATGTTTAATAATAACTGTAAAATTGAGTATCAATCTTACTCAACCGATTCGTCAACAATTTCCTCAGCTTCCTCATCTGTTGTAGTTTCATCTTCGCCAGCTTCTGCTTCAATGGAAGCTTGTCGACTATTTACAAATTCTTCAACTAACGCGTCGTGTTCTTCAATTGTGCTTGAATAATATATTTCCTGCGTATCGATATCAGCCACGAAGTAATAATAATCATTCCATGTAGGATAGATTGCAGCAACAATCGCTTGGTAACTCGGTGTTCCAATCGGACCAGGTGTTAATCCGTCATACATGTATAAGTTATACGGCGAATCTACTTCTAAATCTGTATAAGTTACAAATTCTCGATGCTCACCTAATGCATATAAGACCGTTACATCCGATTGAAGTGGCATACCTACTTCTAGACGATTATAGAACACACCTGAAACAAGACCACGATCTTCTTCTGTAATTGCTTCGCGTTCAATAATTGAGGCAAGTGATAATACTTCATGATAAGAAAGGTACGTATTCGTTAAATCATCCACTAATCGTTGATAATTTAAATTCGCGGCACTGACCATTTCTGTAATTAATTCTTGCGCCGTCATTCCAGCAAAGTAATCATAAGTTGCTGGGAATAAGTAACCCTCTAAAGTATATTTTAAGCCTTCTAATTGCGTCACTTCTTCTAAAAGTGATGGGAATTGGCTTTGAAGATTTGTTATGAATTCCTCATCTTGAACAGTATCCATAAACTCTTCTTCTGTAATCGCTGTATTCTTGTTAACCAGGGTAGTAATTTCGTCAATAGTTGCCCCTTCAATCACTGTGATGGTTGTATCTGCATCAACAAAGATTGGTTCCCCACCCGCTTGAAGTGTTGTTAGAACTTGTTGTGCATCCATCGATGGTGAAAATTGATAATGACCCGCTTGAAGTGCTTCTTCATTATTGGCCTTCATATAAATTCCAAAGATATCCGCATGACGGACAATCTCATTCTCTTCAAGTATATTCGCAACATCATCTGAAGTACTATCAAAGGGTATCGTCACTTCTACTAGTTGATCATTATTCGAATTAACAGGACTCAATGCTTTCGTTACATAGAAATAACCAAATATAGCCGTACCCACTACAATTAATATAATTAGTAAGATAATAATGCGAACGATTCGGTTGGTCCACAATCGCTCTTTCACTCGTTCGGTCTCGGTTTCCTTGGCACGTTGTTTAATATCTTCCCAAGATTCTTTTGACATAGTTTCTCCTTTATGTAGAACTTTTTACTGAAAGATTATAACAGAGAAGTAGTACTATTACCATAATACTTCTATTACAAAAACATCACACATCTACCGATAGGTAAAAGTGTGACGTATTGTAAATCATTCTGTTATCTTAAACTACTCATCTTCATCTAACAAGAATGTATTAAGTACTTCCTCAACCATGTCCCATTCTTCTTCAGTTTGGATAGGTTGTAACGCTCCTGTTGTTCCATCTTCAGCTTCAGTGTATGAAAATGCTTGTAATTCAACATCTTCTTCTTCATTTGTTCCAGCTGGATAAACTAAAACATAGCTTTTTTGGAAATCTTCTGAATCAAAAGTAAACAAAATTTCGTGTAGCGTTTCATTTCCCTCTTCGTCAAAGATTGTAATATATTCATGTTCGTTGTGGTGTTCATGATTGTGTTCGTTTTCCATATTAAGTAATCTCCTTAAATCATAGTTGTGGTTTTGAATCTAAATAGTTTTGTAAAATGATGACAGCTGCGACTTTATCGATAACTTTTTTGCGTTTCTTACGGGAAACATTCCCCTCGTTAATTAACATCTTTTCTGCTTGAGAAGTTGTTAATCGCTCATCTTGATACACGACCTCTACGTCTGGATGATGCTCTTTAATAAGATCACCATATCTCATGGAAGCCTCTGCTCTTGGACCAATGGAGTTATTCATATTCTTTGGAAATCCAATGACAACTGTATTGACATTCTCTGATTTTATAATTTCACTCAGACGTTCAATCCCAAATTCGTTCGCATCTTCATCAATTCTAATCGTCTCTAACCCTTGGGCAGTCCAGCCAAGTAAATCACTGAGTGCGACTCCGACTGTCTTTGAACCAACATCTAGACCCATAACTCTTTGATATTTGCTCATTAACTCTCTTCTTGTGTTAGATAGAATTCTACTAACTTCTCCAGAATTTCATCTCGTTCATGACGACGTATTAAGTTACGTGCATCGCGGTGACGAGGGATATATGCAGGATCTCCTGAAAGTAAATAACCAACTATTTGATTAATTGGATCATACCCTTTTTCTTCAAGTGCGCTATAGACTATCTCCAATGTTTCTCTTACTGTGCGTTTATTAATATCGTCCAGTTTGAATAGTATTGTTTCATCTAATGATTGCATCGCTTTCACCAAACCTTTCATATCTGTAAAGCCATCGATTTTAGATCTTTTGCGATGTACTTCGAGTTAACAACATTCTAACATACTTTGCGTATAATTACTTAGTAAATTCCTTCGCAAGCTATAATTTGTAATGGAATTGTCACAATCAATGCTAAAAAGCACAATGAAAGAACAGATAGAGTTGGAAGCGGTTTATTCAATCCAATCTGTCTGTCCTCTCTCAAATAAACTTATGCTTCTTTAATTGTTGCTTTTATTGCCTCAGGGATTGCATTAATCATATCTTGAATTCCTGCAGGTTTTTTCCCTCCAGCTTGAGCCATTTGTGGTCGTCCACCACCGCCACCGCCAATTAATTTAGCTAATGGTTTAATAATATCTCCCGCTTTTGTTCCTTTTGCGACAGTTTCATCATCAACAAAGACTAATAAAGTCGCTTTATCATCTTGGTTAGATACGGCTACTAGGATATTTGATGCCTGTTTTTCACGCCAAACATCTCCTAATTGACGTAAGCCATCTGTTGATTGATTTTCTTGAACGACACTTACAAAAGTGATGCCTTCAACTTCTTCAGTCTCATTGAATAAATTACCAGACTCTTCTTGTAATAATTTTGCAGATAGAGATTCAACTTTAGAGTGCGCTTCTTTCAATTCTTCTTGTAATTGGTGAATACGAGGTAGAAGCTGTTGCGTTTGTTGGACTTTTAATTCAGCTTGAACAGCTTGTAATATTGCTTCTTTCTCTTGATAATATTCAATCGCAGCTTGCCCTGTAAGAGCTTCGATTCGGCGAATTCCCGCACCAATCCCTGACTCACTCACTAATTTGAAGGTACCAATATCATTAGTATTCGATACGTGTGTTCCCCCACAAAGTTCAATCGACTCATTCCCAATGTTTACAACACGAACGATATCACCATATTTCTCACCGAACAATGCCATTGCGCCTAATGCTTTCGCTTCATCAATTGGCATTTCGTTAATATCAACGTTCACCGCATTTTGAATAAAGTCATTTACATATTGTTCAATCTGTTTTAACTCTTCGTCTGTCACTTTACCAAAGTGCGAGAAGTCAAAGCGTAAGCGATCTGGCCCAACATAAGAACCTGATTGATTCGCATGCTCACCTAAGATTGTCTTAAGACCTTGGTGTAATAAGTGAGTTGCTGTATGATTTTGGTTTGTCTTCAGGCGAGTTTTCCCATTTACGACTAGCGTATATGATTGACCTTCGTTTAGACGCATGCTTAACGGTTTTACTTTATGCATATATTGGCCGTTAGGTGCTTTTTGGACATCATTAACTTCTGCGATTAATTCACTACCGTCGTAAATTCCACCTGAATCCGCTACTTGACCACCCATTTCAGCATAGAATGGACTGCGATTGAAGAATACCCACGCTTCTTCATTAATTGGAAGATGGTCTAAACTCTCTTCATCTTTAATGATCGCTTTAATTGTCGCATTGCTTGATAATTGGCTGTGTCCGACGAACTCAAATTCAGATGTGACAGCTTGTAATGCTTCTGATTGTACTGACATACTTTCTTCATTCGATCTTGCAGCTCTCGCACGCTCACGTTGTTTTTCCATCTCAACTTCGAAGCCGTCATTATCTACAGTAAAGTTGTTTTCTAATGCCATCTCTTCAGTTAATTCTAATGGGAATCCAAATGTGTCGTATAATTGGAAAGCTTGCTCTCCAGATACAACGGTCTTTCCTTCCTCTTTTAATTGGGCCAAGATGTTTTCTAATTGCAACTCTCCATCGCCAATTGTTTCATGGAATCGTTCTTCTTCGTTTTTAATAATTGATTGAACGAAATCTAATTTCTCATTAAGTTCAGCGTAGTAGTCACCCATGATTTCAGTGATTGTTGGAACTAAATCACTTAAGAATAAAGTTGTAATTCCCAAACGACGACCATGCATTACACTTCGACGGATTAAACGACGAATAATATATCCACGACCTTCATTCGATGGTAAAGCACCATCACTAATCGCAAATGCAACGGCACGAATATGGTCAGCAATAACTTTGAAGCTGACTTTCCCTTCATTACTTTTGCTATATTTAATGCCATCCGTTAGCGTTTCAATTTTTTCAATAATTGGCATAAATAAATCCGTTTCAAAGTTCGTTGGTGTATCTTGAATAACTGATACTAAACGCTCTAAGCCCATCCCTGTATCGACGTTTTTATGTGGAAGAGGTACATAAGTATCATCTGGCATATGGTTAAATTCAGAAAACACTAAGTTCCAAATTTCTAGCCAACGCTCATTTTCCCCACCAGGATAGTTTTCTGGATCATCTTCGGCAAGATTATTATACGATTCACCGCGGTCATAGAAAATTTCTGTGTCCGGCCCACAAGGTCCAGCACCAATATCCCAAAAGTTATCTTCAACTGGTACTAGGTGTGAGTTATCAAAGTTTGGAATAGCCTCCCATAACTCTTTTGTTTCAGTGTCCTCTGGATAATAAGTGACAAATAATTTTTCTGGATCGAATCCTAACCATTTTTCCCCAGTTAAGAATTCCCAAGCCCATTCAATCGCTTCTTCTTTGAAATAATCTCCGATTGAAAAGTTTCCTAACATCTCAAATAAAGTATGATGTCTTGCTGTGACACCTACGTTTTCAATGTCATTTGTACGAATACTCTTTTGTGAATTTGTAATTCTCGGATTTTCTGGCGTTTCCGTTCCATCAAAATATTTCTTAAGCGTTGCAACACCTGAGTTAATCCATAGTAAAGTTGGATCATTAATTGGTATTAGCGATGCACTCGGACGGATGTCATGACCTTTACCTTTATAAAATGTTAAAAATAAATCTCTAATTTCTGCACTTGTTAATTGTTTCATCCAAACACCCCTTTAAAATAATAAAAGAGCCGTTATATGCAAGGGCGAAAATCGCGGTACCACCTCGCTTATAACAACTCAAGTTCTTATATCTCAATTGCCGTTAACGCCGACTTACGCTAAATTTTCACTTAGTTATACATGAGGAGCATCATTCTTGTCGTTTCTTTCACCTACTGAAACGTCTCTGTTATTAAGTCTGATATGGTCTCAAATCATTAATATTATACATAATTAGCCTGTTTAATGTCAACTATAAATAGCCAGTATAGATTCATTCTTAATAAAAATATTTGTCTAGAACTTGAACAACACCATCTTCATCATTTGTTCCCGTCACATCATCTGCAATGCCTTTCAGATAATCAGAAGCATTCCCCATCGCGACACCTACTCCTGCTACTTCGATCATTGGCGCATCATTATTCCCATCACCAACCGCCACAACTTCACTGATATCTATACCGATATGATCACATAGCCTTTGTAAACTCAGACCTTTAGAAACATCTCGGTGCATAAATTCTAGGAAGTAGTCTTTTGACGTCGCTGCATTTGTTGCTTTACCAAATTTTCCTTGGAGTTCTTCATTATGTTTTGCGACAATCTCTGGATCACCAACCGCGATAAATTTTAATTCTTCTGATTCTAAGTTATTCGCATAGTCACTGTCATAAATTGTTTCTAGCCCAGTTAATTCACCTTCAACATGACTGTAATCATTCTCACGACTTAGATAAACTTCATTATCACCATAAGCAATTAATGCTAAGCCTGTATCATGAATATATTGAACCAATTCTTTTTGTTCGTCGAAGTTCATTCGTTGGCTAAATAGCTCTTGCGCATTCTCCATACTTGTAACGACAGCTCCGTTAAAAGAAATCGTATGTGATTTATGGTGATCCAGCAATAATTCTTCGGCTTTTTGAACCGCTGATTTCGTTGGGCGTCCAGTTGCTAACACCAAGATAAAGCCATCCTCTTGGAATTGTATTAATCTTTCTTTAGTCACCGAACTAATTTCGTGATTACTATTTAATAAAGTATCATCAATATCCAAAACAAGCATTTTGTAAGACATATATACACTCCTTAATTTTTCAATATTTAGTCCGCTATATTGTATCATATTTTATGAGAAACTATGAGAATAGAATCACTTTTTTCATTTAACTCTTATTAAAAACCTATTGTCAAATCCTTAACAAAATATAACAATAGAAGTAATTCTTTATTAAATATATAAATTTGAGTATAATTGGTCTTAGTGTTTAAACTCAAATTGATAAAGAAATTACGAGGTGCTTTATGACAAATCGCGTACATATAATATGTCATCCTGAAGCGGGTAGCGGAGATGGAAACACCATCTTAAAAAAAGTTCATAGTGAATTGGACAGTTTCCAAATGGAATACATTACTTACTTAACTGACTATTCGACCCATGCTGAAGTTTTGACTGAACAGCTAGTTAACCGTGGTCACAAAAAATATCTGGATTATTTAGTGGTTGTTGGTGGGGATGGTACATTACATGAAGTGGTTCAAACTTTACACAAGAACCAAGCTGATATCCCAGTTACTTATGTTCCTGCTGGAACTGGAAATGATTTTTATCGAAGCTGGCAAAATGGCTTATCTGTCAGAGGTATCATTGAAATAATGTTATTCTCAGAAAAGCCCGTTTCAATTCCAATATTCACTTACAATAACCACATTACTAAACGACAAGGTGTCGTCTTAAATAATATGGGCTTTGGCTTCGATGCTGAGGTCAATTTTCGAGCTCAAAATCTTATTAAAAATTCTTTTTTATCAAAAATGGGTCTTGGAAAACTTTCGTACTTATTGGCTGTACTGCTTAGTTTAAATAGCGTGCGTCATTTTGCCGTATCGGGAAGTATTGATAATCATCAGTTTCACTATGATGATGTAAGTTTAGCTGGAATATTAAATTCCCCTACTTTAGGTGGTGGAATTAATATAGACCAATTAACAAGACCAAAAAATAATGAAATTGCCCTTGTCATCTACCGCGATATAAAATTATCGGTAATTTTCGATTTATTAATAAAAGTGTTAATTACAAAAAAACAAACGAATCTGATAATATAGATCGATATACGGGTCAAAAATTACAGTTAAAAATCACTGATCCGATTAGAGGTCAGGTTGATGGAGAAGACATACCTAAAAAGCCAGTAAACATTGATTTGGCTTTATCAACTTATCCATTTTATTTACCTAATTAGAAGGAGTTGCGTTTTAAAGTTATGAATGAAATTTTACATAAAGAATACTTAGAAACTGATTTATTCAAAAAAATCCAATTAGCCCAACCGGTTTTTTGGGAGAATAATTTAAAAATATCGTTTGATGAAGCAACCGAGAAAGTTCCTTATTCAAAAAATGATGTCGATGATGCAGAGGAAAGGTTAAAACGCTTTGCACCTTTTATTATCAAGGCTTTCCCTGAATCAGCTGTCAATGATGGCTTAATTGAATCTGAATTTACTGAAATTAATACAATGAAAGAATATCTAGAAGATACATATCAAACAACAATTTCTGGAAAACTTTTATTAAAACGTGATGATACCCTACCCATTGCTGGAACAATCAAAGCTCGGGGTGCAATCTACGAAGTATTAAAACATGCTGAAACACTTGCTTTAGAAAATGGTTTACTTGAATCAATTGAAGATAATTATGAAAAATTCTTAAACGACGAATTCAATGAATTCTTCGCTCAACATAAAATCATGGTTGGAACAACTGGTAATTTAGGCATTAGTGTTGGCGTGATGGGAGCTAAATTAGGCTTTAATGTCACAGTTCATATGTCAACTGAAGCGAAACAATGGAAAAAAGATTTATTGCGTTCAAGAGGAGTAAATGTCGTTGAGCATCAAACAAATTTTACGGAAGCTGTTAACCAAGGAAGAGCGGAATCTTTAAGCGATCCAACGTCTTACTTTGTTGATGATGAGCATTCGATTGAATTGTTTTTCGGTTATACAGTTGCTGCCAATCGTTTAGCAAGACAATTAGAAGAAGCCAACATCAAAGTTGATGCTGAACATCCTTTATTTGTCTACTTACCTTGTGGTATCGGTGGAAGTCCGGGTGGAATTAGTTTTGGTTTAAAACAAATTTATGGTGACCATGTTCATTGTATCTTTGCTGAACCAACTCAGATGCCTTCAATGCTTTTAGGCTTAGCTACAAAAGAATTTGACGGTGTCACAGTAGATGATTTCGGGATAGAATCTCGTACAATTATGGATGGTTTAGCTGTGCCACGCACATCTGGTCTTATTTCACGCATCATTCAATATTACTTCGATGCTGGCTACACCCTTACAGAGGACGAATCAATGCGCCTTCTAGGCAAAATGATTGATTTAGAGGCTATTTCACTTGAACCTGCTGCCCTAGCTGGTGTAGTAGGTGTGGTTCGCATGCTAACAACCGATTCAGGTCAAGATTTCTTAGCAAATCATCACCTTCAATCGAAACTAGATAAAGCCACTCATATCGCTTGGGCGACAGGTGGTAGTATGGTTCCTGAAGAAGATATGCAAGCATTTTACTTACAAGGAAAAGCAGTCGCTAAAGACTAAATAAAAAAAGAGAGAGTCAACGTATTCGTTCATGAACGAGCACGTTGACTCTCTTTTGTATTTTAATATGTTGAAGACATAAAATCATAAGGTGTGACACCGTCCATATTAATCATTGGATCAATTTGATTGATTGTCGCTTCCTTCAGTTCTAAAGGTTCTTCAATTTGTTCTTCTAATTCCATTTGAATCGATTCTGGTTCAGGGTTTTGCTGACTGGCTTCGTCTTCTTTGAAGTTTTCTTCCGTTTCATCTTCCTCATTTTCAGATGCTTCTTTGTCAAATTGAACCATCAATAATTCCCTTAAGAAGGTCTTACGAGGTTCTTTTTCACTTGTCACAGCTTTGTAGAAGCTATCAGGATTTCCAAGCATAATTAAGCTAGATTGGGCCCGTGTAATAGCTGTATATAAGATATCCTTTTGAAGTAATCGAGAGTACATATCGACCAAGGGCAGTATAACGAGAGGGTACTCACTCCCCTGCGCCTTATGAATCGAAGTACAATACGCTAATGTAAGTTGATCTAAATCAGATTTCTTATAAATAAGCTCAACATTATCAAATGACACGATGATCTCTTCAACTTTTGAAGCCGTCTCTTTCTTAAAGTGTATTGCCTCAATGCGTCCAATATCTCCGTTATAAACTCCATCTTCCGAATTATTTACTAGTTGCAATACTTTATCTCCAACTCTGAACACAGAATCAAAATGATTTATTTCCCGTTTTCTCGGTTTAGGTGGATTTAACAATTCTTGTAATAAAGTATTGAGAGCGTTAATACCTGCCGGTCCTTTATACATGGGAGCTAGTACTTGTAAGTTTGTCGCATCAAAGCCTTTTTTCTTAGCCGCTACAATAATTTGTTGTAACACATGACTAATTTGTTGTGCCGGAGCTTGAATAAATGACCGATCGTGTTGCTTCATTAAGAAATCTTCTGGTAAAAAACCTTGTCGAATCTTATGTGCCAAATCAATTATGGTACTATTTTGTGCTTGACGGTAGATTTTTTCTAAACGAAGTACGGGTAAAACATCAGATTCAATCAAGTCACTAAAGACTTTTCCTGGACCTACTGAAGGCAACTGGTCCTTATCCCCTACTAATACTACTTGTAAATGATACGGAATTGCTTGGACAAGCCAATTCATCAACCAAGTATCGACCATCGACATTTCATCGACAATTAGCAGTGAACCATCTAATTCGGCCGCATAAAATTCATCAACCTGAGAATCACGATTAAAGCCAATCAATCGATGAATGGTAGAGGCTGGTAAGCCGGTTGTTTCCTCCATTCGTTTAGCTGCTCGCCCTGTAGGTGCTGCAAGTAACACAGGATTTTCATCCACTTTTTTTGTTGCTTGTTCTAAATCATAGTCATGTAAGATTGAATGCAACAAGATAATCCCTTTAATTAAAGTCGTTTTCCCAGTTCCAGGTCCACCAGTTATCACTGAAATTGGAGATTGAATGGATGTTTTCAGAGCTTGTCGTTGACTCTCATCATAATTAATTCCACTGATTTTAACGACCTCATCAATCGCCTCATCGATTTCATCTTCTTCAAAGCGTTCAATTTGTTCATACTGAAAGTAATTATCGATTTTCTTAACGATGTTTAATTCAGCATAATATAAGCTTGGTATCATTAGATTATCAACTAAACGCATTAACTGTTCGTTTTGTACGGCTAATTCTACTGCTCGCTCCAATAATTCATCAGAAATCAAGTATCTTCGACTCGACTCTAATAATTTCCGTCCATTTTTCTTAGCCACTTCCTCAGGAACATATGTATCGCCATCGCTATTTGATAACTCTAATACGGATACATAAATCCCTGCGACAATCCGGTTAATATCTTCAGCATCAAAATCTAATTGTTCTGCTAACTGGTCTGCTTTATTAAAGCCGATACCATCAACATCTTCAATTAATTTATAAGGATTCTCTTTAATTAAAGTAATCGTTTCGCTTTCATATGCTCGGTATATTTTATCTGATAAGGCTGGACCAAAGCCCCATTCGCTTAATTGCATAAATATACGCTCAGTCCCTTGATGGCGTAGTAGCCCTTCGCGTAAGTCTTCGGCTTTTGCTTTTGATAAACCAGTGACGCCTTTCAAGGCATTCGAGTCCGATATAATCGTATCGATAGCATCCTGGCCTAATTCATCAACAATGCGTTCCGCTAATACTTTCCCGATACCTTTAAAACGGCTACTTGATAAATAGTCAACGAGCCCTTCGTAAGATGTCGGCGCTTTTTGTTGATACCTTGTTACAGCAAACTGTTCTCCATATTTGGGATGATTCGTTAATTTTCCAAAAAATTGATATTCCGTATCGAGATGAAGTGAAGCAAACATACCCGTAATGACTAATTCTTCATCTAACAATAAGTCTGTTTCATCTTGATCAACGCTAATGCGGACAACTTTATAGAAGTTCGACGGATTCTCAAAAAAAATCGCTTCTACGACACCGACAACTAACTCTTCTCCTTGAGACATTTACTTCACCTCCTTATAATTTTTCTAACTCATGTATCATATCATAATCCGTACATGATTTTAAATCTGATCATGGTGTGGAAGATGGAATTCTGTGAGGGAATTGGTGGTTAACTGGAGGTATTTTTTAGATTTTTCTAGTTAACGTATGACTAAAGATGCAATAGTGATGGTGTCTCAGTACATTGCACATATCCAAACCATTACCTCTAGAGCGACTGATCCGATGGAAGCAACTGTTTTAAATGTCGGTAAAGTAGAGGCTGGTGAGCCTTTTAACATCATTGCCGAGAAAGCTAAGCTTGAAGGTACCGTACGAACCTTTGATGCTAAAACTCGTGATATCGTAGAAACAGAAATGAAGCGCTATGCTGAAAGAGCCGCAGAGATGTATGGTGGTACAGTTAAATTTGAGTATCATCGATTATTAGATTCCGTAATTAATGAAACACAAAGCGCTCAGTTAGTTCAATCGATTGCGATAAATTCATTCGGTGAAGATTCAGTCGGAGACTTTCCACCAACAATGGGAGGCAAAGATTTTGGTGAGTACACGAACTATATTAATAGTGCCTTTGCGACAGTCGGAACACGCAACATCTCTAAAGGCTCAGACTGCCCTCACTACCATGCTTGTTTAAATGTGGTCGAGGAATCTTTAAAAGTTAGCGCAGAATTGTATGTCCAATATGCCATATCATATATATATCAAGATGAATTTTAATTAAAGAATAGTAAAAAAAACTCAAAGTTGTTCTCACACGAACTTCTTTGATTGCTATTTGTCTTATAAAGGTTGTGTTCACTTAATTATTTTGAGCATGTGATTCGAAATAATTTGAATGCCGGCGATGAAATTCTTGTTAACACTCTTTTCGAATAAAATAAAAACTGCTTAACCTTTAATAGTCGAATATATTGGTTCATGAATTTTTGATGTTGGTGGACCGAGGAGCCAGGTGACGCAGTCACCTTGGCTCTTTTTTTATTCCTATGTTTAAGTGTCTCTCTATGCAACGATAGTTTGTGTTGTGTTCTCATCTTTA
>NZ_JBGQRB010000008.1:0-64804 GCF_045528645.1 Ruoffia sp. FAM 20857 | reverse complement strand
GTTCATCCGTGGTAAGATGGGTGTAGGTCATTTGTGGTCACTCCTTTGTATTCTTTGGTCGGAATTACAAGTTGAGTGTACCACAAATGGCTGTTTTAGTTGTCTAGCTTAATTTTACAATCGGCGAATTAAAAAAGTAAAAGGAGAATAGAATTATGAATAATAATAATAATTCATCTATAATTAAACTCGTTGCTGTAGGTATTGGTGCAGCTGTCTTCTTCATTCTAGGACGTTTCCTTTCAATTCCTACGGGAGTTCCAAACACAAGTATTGAAACGACATATCCATTTTTAGCTTTAATGTCTGTCATTTACGGACCAGTAGTGGGTTTATTAATTGGTTTAATCGGGCATGCAATTAAAGATTTACTTACTTATGGTTTATGGTGGAGTTGGGTGCTCTCTTCAGGTGTAACTGGTTTTGGTTATGGATTGATTGCTAAACGCTTAAATATTCATTCAGGTGAATTTACTAAAAAAGATATGATTACTTTTAATATTGGACAAGTTATTACTAATGTCCTTGCATGGGGAATTACTGCACCGCTTCTAGATATTCTAATTTATTCGGAACCTGCTAATAAAGTGTTTGTCCAAGGCTTTGTATCAGCTGCTATAAATTCAATTGCCGTCGGAGTATTAGGGACGTTACTGATTACTGCCTATACAAAAACGCGAACTAAAAGTGGAAGTTTAACGAAAGAGTAATTTATATGGACCTTCAAGAAAAAAGAGCGCCGATGATCAAATTTGAAAAAGTTAATTTTCAATATGATAGTCAGGCAGAAAAAAATCTCATCGATATAAACTTTGATGTTTACGCCGGTGAAACAATATTAATTGTTGGACCGAGTGGATCAGGGAAGTCGACAATCGCTCGTTGTATTAATGGGCAAATACCAAATACATATCCAGGTCAACTTGACGGGTTTGTTTCAGTCAATGGAAAAGAAGTACAAACGAGCTCTATTTTTGACTTATCCTTAGAAGTAGGAACGGTTTTACAAGATACAGATGGACAATTTGTTGGCCTAACAGTTGCTGAAGATATTGCCTTCGCATTAGAAAACGATGGTGTGGAGCAAGAAAAGATGCAAACCATTGTCGAGAATTGGAGTGAAACTCTAGAAATTGATGACTTACTTCAAAGCATGCCGAATAAACTTTCTGGTGGCCAGAAGCAGCGTGTTTCAATTAGTGGCATTCTAGTTAATAATGCGCCTATCTTATTATTTGATGAGCCATTAGCAAACTTAGATCCGGCATCAGGTGCGGATACAATGCGTTTAATCAACCAATTAAGCAAAAAGCACAACTATACAACAATAATAGTAGAACATCGTTTAGAAGAGGCTCTTTTAGCAGATATTGATCGTATCTTGGTCATTGATGAAGGTAAACTAGTGTTTGATTCATCACCAACGGAACTATTAAAAAGCACGGTCTTACAAGAAGTTGGTGTTAGAGAACCGCTTTATTTAACAGCGATGAAGTACGCTGGGATTGATATTAATAAATATAATCATGTGAACACTTTCAGCCAAATAAATCTATTATCTGAAGATATCAAGCTTCTTGAAGAGTGGGCGAGTCAAGTGACACACGAAGAAGATTTTAATGAAAAAGATACTATATTGAGAGTCGACCACTTTAATTTCTCGTATAATTCAGAAACTAATGTCCAAACCTTGTCTGATATTAAATTCTCAGTAAATGAAGGCGAAATGATCAGTATTGTCGGGACTAATGGTGCCGGTAAATCAACATTAGCAAAAGCAATTAGTGGTTTTGTGAAGCCAAGTTCTGGGAAAATCATCGTAAATAACGAAGAGATTCGCGATTTATCCATTAAAGAAATTGCGGATACGGTTGGTTTTATTATGCAAAATCCAAACAATATGATTTCAAAAACTATGATTTACGATGAAGTTGCTTTAGGTTTAATTAATCGCGGATGGAAAGAAAGTGACATTGAAGAAAAAGTGTTTGATACTTTAAAAATTTGTGGCTTATATCCATACCGTAATTGGCCAATCTCGGCTTTAAGTTATGGGCAGAAGAGAAGGGTGACAATTGCGAGTATCCTTGTTTTAGATCCTAAAATTCTTATCTTAGATGAACCAACAGCAGGACAGGATTACGCGCATTATACTGATATGATGCAATTTCTTAACCAACTCAATCTTGAAAGAGACATGACTATTCTAATGATTACGCATGATATGCATTTAATGCAAGAGTATACAGATCGAACATTGGTGTTTGATACAGGTAAATTATTAGCCGATACGAATCCATCAGAGTTGTTTTCTAATACTCATTTATTAAAAGCCGCCCATCTTACTGAGACAAGTCTATACCAATTAGGTAAACTTTTACCTTCGATGACTTCAGAAGATTTTATTGGACGCTTTATGCGTTATGAGAGGGGGATGCGCTGATGAGTCAAGAGAATTTATTTGGTTACATCCCTAATAAGACAATCATACATAATCTAAGTGGCTCCACAAAGTTGATTAGTTTTATCTTATTATCCTTAATTGTAATGACTAGCTTTGACACTCGATTTTTAGTGGCAATGACAATCTTTAGTTTAATTTTGTTCTATATCGCACGTATTCCATGGAGAAATATTAAAGTATTAATCTATTTTGTTTTAGTATTTTCTATCTTAAATTTACTTACAATATATATCTTTGAACCAGAGTATGGCGTACAATTGTATAACTCGCGAACAGTGCTATTTGATGGCATCGGACGGTATACAATTACGGCAGAACAATTATTTTATGAGTTTAATGTCGCAATTAAGTACTTTACGACCATTCCCTTAGCTTTAATATTTATATTCACAACAGATCCGAGTGAATTTGCTTCAAGTTTAAATCGAATTGGTGTATCGTACCGAATTAGTTACGCTGTATCATTGGCATTACGTTATATTCCAGATATTCAAGACAGTTTTTTTGAGATTAGACAAGCTCAACAAGCACGCGGTCTGGAGATGAGTCGGAAAACGTCACTAATGAAACGAATAACGCGATCTGCACAGATTATTATGCCTTTAATCTTTAGTAGCTTAAATCGAATTGAAATTATAAGCCAAGCAATGGAGTTACGTCGCTTTGGGAAAAATAAATCAAGAACATGGTATAGATATAGACCTTTTACTAAAAAAGATGTTATCGCCTTGGCTTTGATCGTTATAATTACCGTCATTGGAATTTTATTATTCTTTGTTAATGGTGGAAGATTTTATAATCCCTTTTAATAAACACATATACGAATACATCTGCGAACAGGCAGGTGTATTCTTTTTTGTTGTATATTGATTATATTCATTTTACTATCTTTAATTCTTGCTTATTCTGATGTATGTTTTATAATGAATATAGATAGGTTGGTTACGCTTACAATACAGAGAGGTGTTGATACTAATGTCAAAAATATATGAAAATATACTTTTGCCAGTTGACGGGTCACAACAGTCGATCGATTCATTCAAACAAGGCGTCCGTTTAGCAAGACAATGGGATAGTAATGTGTATTTAGTTCGAGTAGTTAAAGAAGATGATGGTCAAGATATTCCTAAGGAACAACGTGAATCGCTTTTAAACTCATTAAAAGAGTTTGCCAGAAATGAAAGGGTTTCTTTAGAAGCAGAATTAATTTATGGAGATCCCCGTACCCAAATTGCTGAAGTATTAGTAGACCGTTGGTCCATTGATTTAATTGTATTAGGAGCGACAGGTAAAGGTCGTGTAGCAAAGATGCTTATTGGGTCAATTACAGATTATGTTGTTCGAAATGCCCAATGTGATGTCTTAATTAGTCGTTAAACAATTTATGGAACTGCTCTATATCATTTAGAGCAGTTTTTATGTGATTTATTATAATTTATCATACAATTTATCAGACAATCTGATATACTGATGCGACGTAGTAAAGAAAGTAGGAAAATATGAAAAAAATCACATTTGAATCAATGGGCATCAGCTCGGAAATTACTAAAGCACTAGATAGCCTCCGATATTACCAACCAACACCGGTACAACAAGAAATTATTCCACTCGCATTAAATAATGAGGACATTCTCACTGAATCGCAAACAGGAAGTGGTAAGACGGCGGCTTACGGCATTCCACTTTGTGAGCAAGTTATTTGGGAAGAGAATAAACCACAAGCTTTAATCTTAGTACCAACACGTGAATTAGCGATGCAAATTAAAGAAGATATTATGAATATCGGTCGTTTTAAACGAATTAAAGTGACGGCTGTCTTTGGTAAATCTTCATTCAAAACTCAAAAATCCGAATTAAAACAAAAAAGTCATATTGTAGTGGGTACACCCGGTCGTATCTTAGAGCATCTTCAAGAAGGTACTTTGAATGTAGATGAAATTAAGAGTTTAATTCTTGATGAAGCGGATGAAATGCTGAATATGGGCTTTATACAACAAGTTGAAGACATTATTGATTATCTACCTAAAGAACGTCAAACGATGTTATTTTCAGCGACAATGCCGTCTGAAATCGAACGACTCGCATTCTTTTATATGAAAAAAGACCATAAGACAATAAAAATGGAAAAATCAGAAGAAAATACACCTGACATTTCACAATCTTATATTCGAGTTCAAGATTTACCTAAAGAAAAGTTATTGTTGGATCTATTAACAATTGAAAATCCTGATACGTGTATCATTTTTTGTAACACACGCGAGGTGGTTGATGAAGTCGATAGCTATTTAGCAAAAGCTGGGATTCCTATTGATAAATTACATGGCGGAATGGATCAGGATGACCGCTCAGACGTCATGCAGGAATTTAGAATTGGTAAATTACGTTATTTGGTTGCAACCGATGTTGCATCTCGCGGCATCGATGTTGATAACGTGACGCATGTTATCAATTATAATGTGCCTTTTGAGAATGAAAGTTTCACGCACAGAACTGGTAGAACAGGTCGTGCAGGGAAAACAGGGGTTGCCTTAACTTTAATTAGCGATAATGAGATGAAGCGTTGGCAAGAAGTAAGTGAGTATGCTAAAGAAGCTGGTATGCAATTTACGGAGATAAACGCACCGAGCAATCGCCAAGTAATGAGTCGTAAGACAGCTTTTGAGAAAAAAATTAACTCTAGACCTGTGTTGAAAACAGCTCGTAATAAAGAACTGAATAAAGATATTACGAGAGTCTACTTCAATGGCGGTAAAAAGAAAAAACTCAGAGCCATCGACTTTGTTGGAACATTAACGAATATTAAAGGTGTCGAAGCCGAGGACATTGGAATTATTACCATTCAAGAAAATGTTACATATGTTGAAATACTGAATAATATGGGACCTTATGTCATCTCTGAAATGCAAAACCGCACAGTTAAAGGTAAAAAATTAAAAGTACATAAAGCGAGAAAATAAATATATAACAAACAATCCAATATCCAGAATATTGGGTTTACTTGTCTTTAAAGGTCGGCTAATACAAATCAAGAATATCTTTTACTAATTCAAAGTACTTTTCTTTTAATAGAGGAGGGGACTCAATCACGATATTTTTACCGAATTTTATCATATATTCAGCCATATAAGTAATTTCCTCAGGATTAAAATACCCTACGATATAATGCTTGTCACCTTCAGTAATTAGATGCATGTTAGGGTAACGGCTCTTCTTAAATGTCTCTACACCGCGTTTATTAATCAAACATCTAAATGGTATTGTATTTAATTTTCCATCTGTATCTTTTTGTAATGTTTTTAATTCATTCAAACTTAAAGTCTCTTCAAAATCTATCATGGTCTTTAAGTTTAATATGGCATCTGTTCGAAGCGTACGCCAAGCTTTCTTATTAAAATCATAGGCACTAAAAAACCAAATACCTTGACGGTAAAACAATTCACTTACTTGAATAACAATCTTTTCAAAATCGAATTGTTTATACTCAACTTCAATTGCCGTTTCGTTAATAATGGAGTTTAGTACGGAAGTTAAAAATTTCGATTGATTCAAAGGTTTAATACTATAGTAGTTCATAACTGAGAGAATTCTATCTAATTTATCTAACTGTTTATTATTTAAAGTTGTTTTAAGCTTGTTTTGCAGTAACACATATGAAGAATCAAAAGGATTATCAGTCAGCGACTCTAGTGCTTTTAAAGCATAAAATAACGTATGGATTTCATTCTCTGTGAATTGAATAGGTATCATCAGTTCTTGATCGAGTATATAGTAGCCACCATTTTGGCCTTGAGTCGAATAGATAGCTAAGCCTAGATTCTCTAAACTTTCAATATCCCTAATAGCTGTACGTCTAGATATATTAAATTCTTCCATCAAATCCTTTAAGTTAAAAAATTGTTTATTCTTTAAATAAATCAGCTCATTAGGTAATCTTTCTGATTTTTTCATCTTTCCCTCCCAAAGGTGTCATTAGTTGGCACCTTTAAATGGTAAACTAAATATATCAAAAATGAAAGAAAATTATTTAACTTTGAAAGGTGATTAGATTGAACAAAACACTATTGATTAACTCACATCCAAATTGGACTAATGAGAATACATACTCGTCTAAATTACAAAAGAAATTTTTAGCACTTTACAAGGAACGATTTGGCGATGAAAATTTAACAGTAATAAATATATATGATACTGACATTCCAAAGATTGAGAAAAACAGCTTAATTGACGTATGGAATAAGCAACAAAACAATGAAATTTTAACTGAATCTGAAAAAGAAGTCAGTTTGCAAAGCAGCTCATTGTTAGATGAGTTTAAAGATCATAAACGCATTGTTATTGTGTTGCCACTCCATAACTTTAATATTCCTTCTAAACTAAAAGATTATTTGGATAATATACTGATTGCTAGAGAAACCTTTAAATATACAGAATCAGGATCTGTAGGTTTGATGAGTGATGATCGAAATCTACTTATAATTCAATCGAGTGGTAGTATCTATACAAATAATGATAGATACTCGCCATTGGAATTTAGTTACTATTATCTAAAAGAAATGTTTGAAAATATTATGGGATTCAATGAAACATATATTGCACGTGCACAAGGGACTACAATACAACCCATCGATGAGCAACAAATACTGAGCGATGCTGTTAATGATTTAGAAGATGTGTTTCCTAAGTTTTATAAATGATTTATAACACTGCCGCATAAAAATGAAAGTAACAAAAAACATAGTGAGACTCTTTCGAAATTTAGAGCACTCACTATGTTTTTTATAATGCTAAAATTTTATTGTTGATTAATAGCGTTTCAGCCATGTATTCGGTGCAAACAAAATTATCATTGGAAATATTTCTAAACGTCCCATGATCATAATGAATGATAGGAATATTTTGATAAATGGACTAAAATGAGCAAAATTTTGAGAGGGTCCCACAATGCCTAGACCAGGTCCAATGTTATTAAGGGTTGCTGCCACAGTACTAAAAGAGGATAGTAGGTTTGGTGTTTCTAAACTAATGACAAGCACCGCCACAATAAAAATAATAATATAGACCACCAAGTAGCTCAAGACTGTATTGGCTAATTTAGAGTCAATACGTCTACCTTCATAATCGATGGCAACGACACGATTAGGTCGTATTGTTTGTTTTATTTCTGCCCAACCTATTTTAACTAAAAGCAAAATACGTGAGACCTTCAAACCACCTGCTGTTGAGCCAGCCATTCCTCCAACAAACATCAAAAGAATGAGTATTAACTGAGAGAATAAAGGCCAATGATCAAAGAGGGCAGTTGAATAACCCGTAGTCGATATAATGGAAGCAACCGTAAAGAAACTATCACGAAATGCATTGCTAACACCATAAGATGTTGAGATTAAATTTATTGAGATTAAAAGCACAGCAATCGCAATAATTGCTAGAAACCAACGAAGTTCTTCACTTTTTAGAATTCGTTTCGCCTGATGAATATAGACTAGATAGAACAAATTGAAATTAATACTGAATATTATCATGCCGATACTTAATATCATCTCAACTGTAAAGCTATCATAAGGAGCAATACTTCCATTCAACACTCCGAAACCACCCGTTCCTGCTGTCCCAAAAGCCAATAATATCGACTCGAAAAATGGTAAACCGGCAAGATACAAACAAACTAGTGTAATCATCATGAAGGTAAAATAAATGAAATATAATATTCGAGCCGTTGAAGACAATCTTGAAACCAGTTTACCA
Organism: Ruoffia sp. FAM 20857; assembly: GCF_045528645.1. Taxonomy (NCBI): domain Bacteria; kingdom Bacillati; phylum Bacillota; class Bacilli; order Lactobacillales; family Aerococcaceae; genus Ruoffia; species Ruoffia sp. FAM 20857. Next base: position 56,595 of record NZ_JBGQRB010000008.1, on the reverse strand, counting down.
AAGGTTGGTCCAGTCATTTCAGCCTTCATGATATGTACAGAGGAAGACTCGGCTTTTGGCAATATGGCTAATGCGAACACTAAGACTCCCATTCCACCTACAAAGTGGCTGAAACTACGCCAAAACAACATTGAATGCGATAAAGCCTCCACATCAAGTAAAATACTGGCACCAGTTGTTGTAAAGCCACTCGCCATTTCAAAAAAGGCATCAACAAAAGATGGAATCTGTTTACTAATAACAAACGGAATCGCACTAAAAAAAGAAATTAAAATCCAAGATAGAGAAACTATCGTAAAGCCTTCGCTCGCATAAAAAGTACGTCGATGCAATTTTGTTCGAGATAGGGCAAAACCAATAACAAGAGTCACTAGAGAAGTACCAAGAAAACTTGCTATATTTACCCAGCTTTCTTGGTAGATTACACTGACGATCAAAGGTAATAACATCAGGCCAGCCAGAATCATTAAGATATTTCCGAGTGTATAGCGGATAAATTGTGTATTCATTAGGGCCTCCTTACCTTAAGATATCATCAATGTCGTTAAACGCTTTATGTTTGGTCACGATTAGGACATGATCATCAGCTAAAATAACATCCTCGCCCGTAGGATAAATCAGTTGAGAACCCCGTATTATGTAGGCAATTAATAAATTGTCTTTTGTATTTAAATCTCTTAGCTTGATATTCACAACACGACTACTTTCTTTAACAAGAAATTGCAAGGTCTCAACTTGATTATCAGCAATTCGAATCAAAGCCTCTACATTAGATGCTGTTGCATTTCTTAATGAGCGAACGTAACGTAAAATCTTGTTTGTTATTAATCGTTTAGGTGTAACAATGGCTTGTAAGTCTGAATCACCTAATATTTTTAATAAGTCAGTTCGACTTACTTTTGTCATAACTTTTTTAATACCTAAAGATAGGGCGTACATTGAGTTGATAATGTTTTCCTCGTCGATACCCGCCAAACTTAAAACTGCGTCAAAGCTTTCAATACGTTCTTCTAATAACAATTCTTGCTCCATACCATCACCTTTAATTACTACTACTTGTGGGAAGCGGTGACTAAGATCTAAAGCTTTTTCTTCATTTAATTCGATGACTTTTATATCGATATCCATTTTACTTAACAGATGAAGCGTGTAATAGGTCACACGGCCACCGCCGATAATTAAAACCGACTTAGTTTTCTCTTCACGGTAACCAGCTTTGAAATAAAAGTTTGCTAAATCTTCTCGAGATCCCGTAACATAAACACGATCCCCAACTCTTAAGACTGATTGCCCACTGGGAATAATAGTTTGTTTATCATGGGTTAGGGCGCAAATTAATACTTCACCATATTCATTTCTAAACTGATTTAAAGACTGATCGACCAGTGGACTGCCGGCTTTAATTTCTAGTTCAACTAAATTGACTCGACCTTTACCGAATTGTTCAATACTGAGTGAATGCGGAAATTCGATACTTTTGGTAATATAACGAGCTGCCACCATTTCTGGATTGATAACCAAGTCGATACCTAGGCTATCACGTACGAATTCAATATGATTCGTATACTTAGGATTTCTTACCCGGGCAATAGTATATTTGGCACCCAGTTGCTTAGCTATAATAGAACTTATAATATTTGTTTCATCTTCAGGAGTCACAGCTATAAACATATCGCACTGTTCAACGCCAGCTTCGACTAAGTTATCATAATCCGCTCCATCACCGACTAAGCCTGTAATATCATTTTTATTAATAATACGATTCAATCTTTCAGAATTAGCTTCGATGAGGACGACATTATTATTCTCCAATGCTAGTTCTTGGCAAAGAATTTCACCAACTTTACCTCCACCTATAATGACAATATCCATTTGACGATTCACCTTCGTTTTCATTTATTTTTAAAATTTAAATTAGTTGAATATTAGCACTTTGACCTGATCATTAATAAACATGCAATAAAAAGCGTATAATTGCAAGGTTTATAAGGATAAATTCTAGAACTAATAAGACAGTCATTTTAAACTATCTAAAGCAATATTACAATAGTTTCATCAACTTATAAAGAAAATACAAGAGGCAATATCACAAATCATTATTTAGATAAAAGAAGGCGGTTACACGATTATGAAATCTTATCATGGATGTAAAAGTTGATCCAAGTTCAATAAACTATTTTTGCGATGAAATATAAAATGTTTCTACAAGAATTGTGCTTATTTAAAACACTAAACAAATGTAGTGACGTATAGGTCGAAAATTTCAGGATCAAAGAAATATTTATATATTTTCTATCATTAGCTAATGTAAAATAAAGGCTCTGATTATTATTACGCATAAGACTAAGCATAATAATCTAAATTAACCTTAGAATCGACATATATATTTATGACAATGGGAAAGAGAGGGATGAACTATTAAATAGCAAAAATATTGGATAAGTTAATTTTTATTATTGAGTTTACATAATATATATTATCGAACTTATTTAATGAAGATACTAATATTACTAAATCTATTTGGTTAATATCGTGGCATATGATTTGTATTATAACGTCAATTTTTTTATCATTAAAATAATCACTCCGTTACTTTTATATTTTATAAAGGAGAAATTTGCTATGAAGAAATCATTAAAAAAATTATTAACTGTTTCATTAGCCGCTAGCGTGTTATTTGGCGCTGACATACGTATGGTTATAGCTGAAAACATCTCTGAAGCCAGTTCAGAACAAGTTGAAAACTCTGAATCTGATACAGATACACAAATGGATGGTTTACCATTAGTCAGTAAAGCTGATTTAAGTGAAGCCAATGGTCAAGATGGAAATCCAGCTTATGTGGCAGTATTTGGATATGTATATGACGTTACTGATATTGCTGAATGGGAAAATGGTGAACATAATGGTGCTCAAGTCGGTACCGATGCTTCGAGTTTTTTCATTGAATCACCTCATGCTATCGACACTTTAGAGGGATTAGATCAAGTTGGAGTTTATAATGACTGGGAAGTTTCTGATGATCTATTAGCTGAATTTAATAATGAAAATGAAGAATTACCTAATTTAATTGCTGTCCGTGGTATTGTTTATGATGTTACTGATGAAGAAGCTTGGCCAAATGGTGAACATAACGGTATCAGCGCTGGAACTGACGCAACTGACAACTTTGAAAACGATTCACCGCATGAAGATGACCTGTTAAGTACTTTAAAAATTGTTGGAAAACATGTGGATTATGTCTTTTCTGAGGATGAATTAGCTAATTTTGATGGTAAAGATGGAAATCCAGCCTATATTGCTGTAAATGGTACGGTATACAATGTTACAAACTTTGGTGCATGGGCAGATGGTGAGCATCAAGATATGGTAACCGCTGGTATTGATGCAACTGATCTTTTTAAATCTGAATCCCCTCATGATTCAGAATTTTTAGATGCCTTACCATTAGCTGGTCGTTTTGAATAAAATTAAGTCAAAGAAACCCCAGTCCGATTAATTACAGACTGGGGTTTTTTGTTTATAATTCTATGAAATCGTTTTCCTTATCGTTGAATATTGATATCACTCCGTCACCAATACTATAATGCCAACCACTTAACGTTAACTGATTTTTTTCAACCCGATCTCTGATATTCTCATAAGTCATTAGATTGCTTAATTGTTGAATTACATTTAACTTTTCAAGTCGATTAGCCTTAACTGTCATATCTTCATCTGGTAACTCTTTAGATACTTGTTGACGTAAGCTTTCTAATTGTGAGATCCAAATACTAGTATATGGTAACTCCTCATTATTTTCAGGAGGATTAATACTTGCTGCACACCCACCACAATTTGAATGACCACATATAATAATATTTTTTACATTTAAAACTTCGACCGCATATTCTATAGCAGATGTAGTGGAAGCATATTTCACGCTCTGCCCCGCTGGCGGGACAATATTAGCAATATTTCTAATATGAAAAATCTCACCTGGATATGCTTGCAACAAGCGTTCTGGACTCACTCTAGAGTCAGAACAGCCTACAAATAATGTATGGGGTGTCTGAATTTCACTGAGTGATTCATATAAATCCTTATTTTCTTTGTAATCCTGTTCTTTAAATTGTTTCAGTGCTTTATATAAGTTTTTCAATTAACAAAACATCCAATCTTATTAGAATAATATTAATTTTACTAATTTTAAATTAGAGATGCAAATTTTATTTATTTATATCATAGCAATGATTCTATCAGAAACTTCTTGTGTGTTTAGTGTATCGGTATCAATCGTGTAAGTAGCACAAGTTTCATAATAAACTAAACGCTTCATGTATAAAGCTTTTAGTTCCTCTGTTGTTCGCTTCTTAGCAATTGGTCTAAAATTCATTTTGTCATTATTTATCCGGTAGTGTAATGTTTCAAAATTTGCTCTTAAATAAACTACATTTGATGTCTCTTTTAGTATCGCCCTGTTTGCATGGTTTTCAATACAACCGCCACCTGTAGATATGACTCCAGGAATTGAATAGTATTTTAATAAAAATTGATGCTCAAGTTGTCTGAATTGTGTTTCACCATACTTATCAAAATAGTCAGACAAAGGCATTTGTATCTTTTTGATAATTTCTTTATCTAAATCATAACATGGTATATTCAATGATTTGCTTAATGTTTGGGCAACAGATGTCTTCCCTGCTCCCATAAAGCCAATTAGAATCATAGTTAACACCTCATTTTTTGTCTATTTTTCTGCTTGGGACATACATTCAATTTCATCAAAGAATGTTGGATAGCTGATATTCACACAATCAGCATCCTCTAATTCAATAGTTTCATTTGCTGGAATGAGAAGTCCCGCTATTTGTAGCATCATACCAATTCTGTGATCACCATAACTGTTTACTTTTGCTCCTTTTAAAGGAGTTGGACCGTGAATAATTAAGCCATCATGTGTTTCTTCAATGTTTGCATTCATTTTCCTTAATTCTTTCGCTACTGCTTGAATTCGATCTGTTTCTTTAACACGAAGTTCGTGAGCATCTTTTATTAATGTCGTCCCTTGAGCTTGTGTTGCTAAAAGTGCAATAACTGGGATTTCATCAATTAATCGCGGTATGATTGATCCAGAAATATTTGTAGCCAATAATTGACTCGTTTCAATGCTGATGTCTGCACTGTAATGATTTGACAGTATGTTAACAATTACTTTTCCACCCATAGCTTTAACAACATCTAAAATTCCTGAACGAGTATTGTTAATCCCTACATTTTTTATTTCGATGTTACTATTTGATAATAGTAAACCAGCGGCAATAAAGTAAGCTGCCGATGATATATCACCAGGGACATCTATATCTTGCCCAATGAGTTGTTGCCCACCCTCTAACATGATTGTCTTACCTTCTATATTAAGAGATACACCAAATTGCTCAAGCATTTCTTCGGTATGATTTCGTGTTGTTTCCTTCTCTATAATAGTGGTCTCACCTTCTGATAAGAGTCCTGCTAATAATATTGCTGATTTAACTTGAGCACTTGCGACAGGCATCTCATATTTGATGGCTTTTAATTTTTCAACGGGTTGAATAATTAAAGGAGATAAAGTCGTATTTGCAAAACCTTGAATATTTGCACCCATGCTTTTTAATGGATTGATAATTCTATCCATCGGTCTTTTACTTAGGGACTCATCGCCAATAAGTGTGCTTTTAAAGTTTTGACCCGCTAATAGACCGCTTAATAGTCTCATCGTCGTTCCAGAATTCCCTGCATATAATGGTTTACCCGACTCTTGTAATTGTTTAATTCCTTTTCCATGAATAGTCACTGTGTCTCCATCATCATCAATTTCCACGCCAAGTTGTCGCATTATTTGAAGTGTATTTAAACAATCCTCTGATCTTAAAAAGCCAGTAACTTTTGTCATACCTTCAGCAATGGAGCCCATGATTATTGCTCGGTGTGAGATGGATTTATCTCCAGGAACGGATAATTGAAACTGAATATTTTTTAATGAACCTTTTAATATTTTAGCCATGACTGTCCACTCCGTTTTGCCACATTTCAGGATTTTTACTGTATTCTCTGTAAGAATTCACTGCTTCTTTAAGTTCTATGAAACTATCGTGAGGAAATTTTTCTAAGATTGCTTGTGTTAATTCAGTTGCAATTACCGCTTGAGCAACGACGCTTGCTGCTGGAACAGCAGTCGTATCACTTCTTTCAATATTCGCTTCGTAATTTTCCTTTGTATAGATATCCACACTTTGAAGGGGTTTATATAATGTAGGGATAGGTTTTTTTACCCCACGGATTACGACAGGCATACCATTTGTCATTCCGCCTTCTAAGCCACCTAAATGATTACTCAATCTGTAGAAACCTCTCTCTGGTGTATAAGCAATCTCATCCATCACTTCACTACCGAATCGTCGTGCTATTTCAAATCCATCTCCTATTTCTACACCTTTAAATGCATTAATACTCATCATAGCTTGTGCCAGTCTGCCATCTAGCTTTTTATCAAATTGTGTATAACTACCTAAACCAATTGGCAAACCTTCTGCAATCACTTCTACAACGCCACCTAAAGTGTTACCATCTCGTTTTGTTTGATCTATCTTTTGAATAACGGCCTCTTCTTGACTTGAATCAACCATCTTTACAGGGGATTTATCAGCTAGTTTTAGAATATCAGTAAGAGATAATTTTGAAATATCAGCTTGACCTTGAATACCCCCTAATTCACAAACATAGGCAACAATATCTATGTCTAATTCGTTTAATAATTGCTTTGCAACAGATCCAATTGCAACCCGCATCGCAGTTTCTCTTGCTGACGAACGTTCGAGGACATTTCTTAAATCTTCATGATGGTATTTTATTCCTCCTACAAGATCGGCATGTCCGGGACGAGGTCGTTGAACTGCACGTCTTTGTCGACTTTTCGGGTCATCATTCGATTCGATACTCATTACACTTTTCCAGTTTTTATTATCACGATTCGCTACGATTAGTGTTAAGGGTGACCCTAATGTCTTTCCATATCGTACTCCAGATGTAATTTCTACTGTATCGCTTTCTATCTTCATTCGATTTCCTCGACCGTAACCCTCTTGACGTTTCGCTAATTCATGATTAATTTTCTCAACATTGATGGGTAAACCTGCAGGTAGACCTTCAATAATTGTTGTTAAACTTGGCCCGTGTGACTCTCCAGCAGTAATAAATCTTAGCATGTACATTACCAACTTTCTTTTATTTTATGAATGACGTTTAATTATATTCTGTATGGTTTCGATATTCATTTGATAACCTGTCATCAAAGTGTAATTTAATGCTGCTTGATGAACGAGCATATCAATACCTGTAATTACCTTACAGCCTCGGCGTTGTGCTTGTTGGATAAATTGAGTCATTAAGGGTTCATAAACAATATCGCAGACGACTGTGTTGGGATTTAACCAAGTTTCATTTTCTAATACAGTTTGCATTGTATTCGGAGACATTCCGACTGAAGTCGTTTGTACTAATATATCAGCATTTGTTACGGCTATTTTTACTTCACTTGAAACAGCCGAATCAATCAGATTAATAATGATGTTCGGAAAGTCTTCTTTTAAACTAGTAATGATATTTTTTATAGCTAATGGGCGGTAAATATTTCTGGCAATAATATTGATATGTTTAATGCCTTCTAATGCCGCCTGAGCCAAGATGATTCGTGTTGTATTTCCAGAACCAAAGATTGTAACAGTTTGATTCTTTAAAAGGACATCTTGTTGTTGAACGGCATTCCAAAACCCTTTGCCATCTGTATTAAAGCCTATCCATCTTCCATTATTGGGTATCAACATATTAATGCATTGAACATATTGGGCTGCTTGATCTAATTCATCAACACACTGTAGTGCTTGGAATTTTCCAGGCATCGTTACATTAATACCTATCGCATTCAAACTTTTTAAGGCTTGAATGCGATCAATTGTCTCATCTTCCGATGTTTCGAAGGCTAGGTAGACTAAATTTAATTTATCCAATTCAAAACTAGTATTATAAATTAAAGGTGATTTGGAATGACTAAGTGGCGATCCAATCACTGCAGCAAAACCAGTGGTTGCACTAATATCTCTGATGTACTTCATATTGCTCCCACTCCTTTTCAAAATTTTGTTGAAAAGTGTTCAAATCGATAACATGTAAACGACACTGCCCAAATTCATTAGGAAAGACAATTGTCATTTGATGCATCCGTCTTTTTTTATCGTTTAACATTATATTTATCAGTTGGTCAGACGTATATGGTGGTATTTCGCTTAATAGATGATATTCATTCAATAATTGTATAAGGCTAGTATAGATATCCTTATGTATAAGCTGTTGAGTAACTGCCATTTTTGTAAAAACAGCCATACCCATAGCAACACCTCGACCGTGACTTATTCGATACTGACTTCCTTGCTCTAGAGCATGTCCTAAAGTATGACCAAAATTGAGTAATTGACGTAAGCCATGATCAAATTCATCTTTTAATACGATATCTCTTTTCATTTTGACGCATTCGTAGATAATTTCAGGTAAATCTGATGATTCTTTATTTAATGGCTGTTCTCTCTCTATTAATTCTTTTAGTAATTTTGGATTCATAATCATAGCGTATTTGATTAATTCACTACAACCATCTTCGAATATATCTGCCGGCAAAGACTGAAATGTACTCGTATCACACAGAACACAGACAGGATGATGGAAAGCTCCGACTAAATTCTTGCCTTGTGTGATATCGACGGCGGTTTTTCCACCTACAGATGAGTCAATCGCGGAAAGAAACGTTGTTGGAACTTGTATATAAGCGATTCCTCGTAGATAAATACTTGCTGTAAAGCCTACTAAATCCCCAATAACTCCCCCACCTAAGGCGATAAGTACATCATCTCGAGTAAAATGGGTATCTGCCAAGTGTCGAATGATTAGCTCGACGTTTCTCAAATTCTTTTGAGCTTCACCAGGTGGTAGAGAAAGAAATTCAATATTTTCACAATGATTTTCTAAAGAATATTTAAGTTTATCCAAATAACCATGTTTGTTTACGTTGTCTTCTGTGATAATTAAAACTTTTCGTTTTTGAATAAATTGACTCAGATATTTTATCGCATTATCGATTAATTGTTTCCCTATCACAATATCATAAGGTTTATTGACTTGAACTGTAATTCTCTCCATCAAATCATCTCCTGGTCTGCACGGTTCTTTTCTAATGTCTTCATAAATGCATGTAATTTCCAAACTTTCTCAGTTAATTGCTTGAATTGTTCTGGATATAAAGATTGTGCGCCGTCCGATTCAGCGTGATCGGGATCAGGATGGGTTTCAATAATTAAACCATCTGCACCCGCTGCTATTGCAGCTAAAGATAAAGATTCGATAATATCACGACGTCCAGCTGCATGGCTTGGATCAATCACGATCGGGAGATGACTTAATTCTTTTACTATCGCAATTGCCGAGAGATCTTGAGTATTTCGTGTTGTAGTTTCAAATGTCCTAATACCACGCTCACAAAGTATCACGTTCTCATTACCTTCAGACATAATGTATTCCGCACTCATTAACCATTCTTGTATTGTTGCTGACATGCCTCGTTTTAAGAGAATTGGTTTGTTTGTTTTACCCAAAGCTTTTAATAAATCAAAATTTTGCATATTTCTTGCTCCTACTTGAAACATATCAACATCTTTAAATAATTCAATCTGATCAATTGACATTACTTCTGAAACGATGGGCATATCCAACTTTTGCCCAACGCTACTCATAATATCTAACCCGCTCTTGCCTAATCCTTGGAAAGAATAAGGGGATGTTCTAGGTTTAAACGCACCACCCCGAAGCATATTTCCACCAGCTTCTTTCACATATTCAGCTGTTTTTTCTAATTGATCTTTATCTTCAATTGAACAAGGACCACCGATCATTGCGAAATGCCCACCACCAATTTTAATATTTCCAACCTCTATTACACTTGGGTCAGGATGAAGTTGTTTACTTGCTTTTTTATATGGGGATTGAATCTTTTCAGTTTTAATAACCTTTGGTAATCGAGTAATTAACTCCATTTTGTCATCGGTCACGATGCCATGTAATTCTAGCGTGATTCCTTTAGTGTGTGGTAATAAAGTAACATCCAGCTCCATTTGTTTAAGTGCTAAAGTTAATTTATCTAATTCATCTTCTCTTGTTTGCGGGTTTAATTTTACAATCATTTTTATATCCTCCTTGGATGGTTGAGTATAGATTATCGTCAATGCAATGTCATCTTGACAGTCTCCTTCATTAAAAACTACTTAGAATTTAAAAATATATATAAAAAGACCTAGCGACTGCAATCACCTTTAGTAGTGATTCCAGTTGCTAGGTCTTTGGATATACTTTTCTAAGCTGACAATTAGCTAGTTAGAAAATGCTATCTTAAGTTCTCCTATTTGAGTGCAACATAAATCACTCTTACTTGAATAAAAGTAAAAGTAAAAATAGTTATAAAAACTAAAAAATGTTGCACTCATTAAAGATTTCAAGATATTTCCTCCTAACCTATATCATTTGATTAGAATCATACAGGTAAATTATAATTAAGTCAAACAATTATCATCATTTTATAATAATTAATTTATTAATGGACATTATCCTGCTTGTTTCCTATGTTTAGCCTCTAAACTTCTACTACTGATGTTTATTAACTATTTAAAAATCAATTGAATTGTTGGATTTGCATTATACAAACTATATTATGAATACTTTTATAAACAACTATTCAAAATTTTTTATACCAAAAAAGTCGGGTTAAATAACTCGGCTTTTTCATAGCTAATAGCTATATTATTGATTATTCATTTGCTTTTGCATTTTACGAGTATTTTTCATGCCACTATAATCTCTAAACATTTCATTTAATTTTGTTCGTTCGATTTCTTTTGAACTCATTCCTGCGTATTTTGCCTCTCGTCTAAATTTTATATAGTTATCGTATCTTTCCAATGGCATATTTTCTTCGGCTATAGCATTAAGTACAGCACATTTGGGTTCATTTGTATGCGTACAATCATTAAATTTACATTGTTGAGCTAAAATATCTATATCATTGAAGGTACGTGTAATATCGGCACTTTCAAATCCGAATTCTCGTATACCAGGTGTATCAATGACAAATCCACGCTTTTGACTTATAAATAATTCACAATATGTCGTCCTTTATCATCATTTATTAACCCATCGGTTTCCAAGATTTTTTACCGAGAAAAAAATAATTATTATTGTTTTTTTCAACTCCAGATGAACTGATAAATGAAACAGTTGTACCAGCCAATAATCGTTTTTTTTTAAGTATTCAAGACATTGAGGATCAAACGTTGTGGTAACTATGACCTCAACACCAATCGCAACATCATCCAAATCAATTAGCTTTTCAGTTAAATTGTCACATAAATCTACTTTTGTTAGAACGATTACTGGTATCGCTCAGCTATACCAAACAATACTTCAGTATCTTTCAATTCGTCGGATATTAAAGGAAATTGTTAAGTGACATACAAATATATGCAGCATCGACATTTGTAACTACCAGTTGTTCATCATTCGATGTTCCAGTTGCTAATCAAATTATCGTAGTTTTAAGTCTAAATACATGATACATAATTACATGCCTTTCATTATCGCTCAACTTATCAATCTTAACAAAATTGGCAACAGGTGGATAATCAGATATATAATCAATGTTATATCGAAACTTTCCAGATACTTCTGGTGTAAATTCATTGTCATCTGCCATGTCTTTATATATATTTTAGTTTGTGAAGAAATTCGGCCTACAAACAATTCAGGGTATTGATTTGCTTCTATATTTATTTCTTTGCTAATCCCTAATTTTTTATGTATTCAATGTTTTCCTCCATTAATGTACTTCAGTGACTACCAATACTTGTGGGAGGATCCGTACAGGATTTAGTCTGTATAGTCTCCGCGGAATAAACGATTGCCATTTTAATCATAATATATTCACTCCTTTCGGTATAAACTGAATTCATTTATATATATCGGAACGATGAAGAAATTACTAGTATTTCACGCATTTTTATAAGGTGAATTTTACGTAAAATATAAAAAGCATGTTATAATCAAAGTATCGATTGAATATGAAAGGACATGATTATGGGATTATTAGTAGATGGACAATGGCAAGATAATTGGTATGACACTGAAAAAACCGGTGGTCGCTTTGTTCGTAAAGATTCGCAATTTCGCAATTGGATAACAGCAGATGGAAGTGCTGGACCTACAGGTGATGGTGGTTTTAAAGCAGAAAAAGGACGTTATCATTTATATGTATCACTAGCCTGCCCTTGGGCTCATCGTACGTTGATTATACGTGCGTTAAAAGGTTTAGAGGATTTTATATCTCTATCTGTTGTTAACCCACAAATGCTAGAGAACGGATGGACATTTGAAGACGGACCTGGAGTCATTAAGGATTCAGTTAATAATGCTCATTATTTATATGAGGTTTACAAAGCTGCAGATGATAATTATAGCGGTCGCGTGACGGTACCCGTATTGTGGGACAAACAAACCGGCAAGATTGTTAATAATGAGTCTTCAGAAATATTACGTATGCTTAACTCAGCTTTTGAAGACATTGGTGCTAAACCTGGTGACTACTCACCTGAAGCATTAATGGACGAAATCGATGCTATGAATGATAGAGTTTACGATAACGTAAATAATGGTGTGTATAAGTCTGGATTTGCAACTAAACAAGAAGTTTATGAAGAAGAAGTTACGAATGTGTTCAAAGTACTAGATGAGCTAGAAGAACACCTAGAGAACCGTAAATATCTAGTCGGTGATCAGTTAACTGAAGCTGATATTCGCTTATTCACTACCCTAGTTCGTTTTGATGCGGTTTATTATAGCCACTTCAAATGTAATTTCAAACGTATCGTGGATTATCCAAATCTATGGCGTTTTACACGTGAAATTTACGATCTTGAAGGAGTAGCTGATACTGTAAATATGCAACATATTAAAGATCATTACTATATTAGTCATAAGACAATTAATCCAACAGGAATAGTTCCTAAAGGACCAGAACTAGATTTTAGTCTCTAATACACTCAAAGCCAGCCTTTTAAGGGCTGGCTTTGTTTTATTATTTAATGTTATTTTAGATGAAGTCAAATTCCGTTCCTATATTTTGTTCAACGGCGCGACGGCGTACAACCTCCGCTACGGCAACATCTAGTGCTCCTGTACCGATAGGTATACAAATAATTTTTTCGTTAGAATAATCTTCTAGTGTCACTTTATTAGCAGCTAACTCGCCTAAGGTACAATAAATATCATCTTCAGTCACTTTACCATCTTTTGTTAGAGGTTTTAATACTCCACGGTGTAAAGCTTGGTCAACATGGTCAACGATAATTTTGTCCGCTGAAATAATAACATCTTCACTTACCTCTTCAAAAGATCCCATAGGGAAAACGATTGTTCCCGGTTTAACCATTTCTTTTGTTATAAATGGTTCTTGTGCCGGTGTGAATGTAAATAATGCTTCATTATCTGTTGCTTCTTCAGGATGGTCAGGGTCTGCAATAATAATCTCGCCTTTAACAAAAGGTTCCATTTCTGCTTTAAATTGTTCCGCAGTAGAACGTCGATGATTCCAAACAACTAATCGATCAATATCAAACAAATCGGCAATACAAATGGTAGCTGTTCTAGCTTGTTTACCTGCACCAAACATTCCAACTGTAATAGAATCCTTTTTACCAAGATATTTCAATGCTACTGCTGCCTGTGAACCAGTACGCATATTTGAAATATAAGAACCTTCCATTACAGAAGTAAATGTACCAAGTTCAGGATCAATTAACGTAATAAGTGCTGTAATATATGGTAAATTCATTTCTTTTCGTTTACCTGCAAAACCACCAACCCATTTTTGTCCACCAACTTTTAACCAGTCCACATAAGCTGGCATAGCATTCATAAAGCCTTCATTTTGTGGCCAATTTCCTGTTTCACCTAAATCTAAGGTAACCTTCGTTGGATTCACAATCTCACCTAAGCCAAATCCTACGAACGTCTTATCAACTACTTCATTAATTTCAGAAACCGTGATTAAACTCCTCACTTGTTCTTCGTTTAATAATCTTGTCATATGTGCCTCCTATACATTTAATTTCATTTGTGCTAATTGAGTGGTCAAATACAATAAAATCAGAACACTCCTTATTTTCATTTTACACTAAAAATGAAATTTTCGCTGAGAATTTTTAAAAAGTAACTCATCTGATAATATTTCTACACAACCTGATAGTCATCTGATAACAAATATGAACTAATTGATAACGTTTATAATAAAAGAAGAAGTACAAGCTCCAATTTCAGCTAAGAAACTTGATAGAGTTAAAGAAGACGCAGCTCCAAATATTCTTACAGAAACACCAGAATCTACAGAACCAGTTGCTCGCTGCAAAGACAAAGATGAATAATTAAATTTTAAACTAAAAGACTCTGCTAAGTTTTTAACATAGCAGAGTCTTATTTCTTTTAAATAATATTACGGTTTTAAGATTGATTTACCGTTTCCAGATCGTGTTAATAAATCCTCATGTACTTTTTGAACTTCCCTTAAAGGGACACTTTCTCCAATAATAGGATTAATTACACCATGTTCTAACATGGCGATAATTCCAGCAGACGCTTCTGTGTAATCCTCTTCAGTTAAGTTTGGTAGCGAAGCACCTAGAACATTAATATTTCGGCTTAAAATGAGTCTAGGAGAGATTTCAATGGTGTCCCGAGCTCCTACGACTACAATTCTTCCTTTTGTTTTGATGGATTGTAAATCTAGTTCTAAGTTTTTATTAGCTAAGAATTCAATAATAACATCTGGGCCCACTCCGATTGTATACTCATTTAACTGATCTAAATTGTTGTCATTCAAATGATTCATCGCGTAGTCAGCCCCATTATCTAAGATGGCTTGTAAACCTTCTTCGGTGCTTGAAGTTCCAATGACGGTTGCTCCAATGGATTTAGCCATCTGAACAGCAAGCGTTCCTACACCACCAGTTGCCCCATGGATAAAGACTGTTTCACCAGCTTTTAGATTCGCTCTTTGGAATAATATATGAAAGGCAGTAAACCCAGGTATACCTAGGGCAGCACCTTGTTCAAAACTGGCATTATCAGGTAAAGGCAACACAATATCTGAATCCACAACTACCTTCTCAGCATACGTTCCAGATTGGTTCACTTTACGGAATGTTCCAACAAACACTCTATCTCCAACTTGAAAATTAGATACATCATCGCCTATCTCTTCGATGACTCCCGCCCCATCAAAACCAGGTGTAAATGGCAATTCTGGAATATATAAATTATAATTCCCAGTTAAGACATAAGATTCGTTAGGATTGACACCAACGGCTTCCATTTTTATTTTTACTTGATTACGATCAATTTCTGGTTCAGTTACTTCTTTATATAGTAAATTATGATAGTCTCCGAATTCTTCAACCACTACAGCACTCATCTGTTTATTCTTGTTCATTTATACCCCTCTTTATCTTTAAATCTTAATAAAAAATACTTCTAAAAAGAAGTATTTTAGTAATTTATGCTAATTTACGTAAATCTTTTAACTCATTAATCTTAACGGATGGTGCACCTTTCTCACTATATAAAAATTCACGTGGTGTAATACTGTTAGACATTGCAACGATTAATCGATCGCGGTATGGCTCTGGTAGTTCATCAAAAAGTAATTGTTTGTCTGTAAGGTTTAATTGCTTTCTAAGGGACTCAATCTCACCTTTAGATTTTAATTTATAAGAGCGAGTGGGAAGTTTATCAGTGATAGTTCTTTCTTCAACTCTGTAGAAATAATTATCATCTCCATAGTTTATTTCCAATGCACCAGTATTCGTTCTTGTTTTAGTTATATTTGAATATTTATCTTTTTGGATTTCCCACCAGGTCTCAATACCTTTGACTGCTTCTTCTTCGGTTTGGTAACTACCATGTTCTTTGCGGATATTTTGTCTGCGATTAACCCAATAATTAGTAAATACTGTCTGATTCATAGAGTACCTCCTAGATTGTCTTGATAGCGTTATCATATGATACATATGAAATAAGGTCAAATAATTAGCATTAAATATTGTCTAATTTCCAGTCAATTGGCGTTTGTCCATCTGCTTTTAATAAAGCATTTACTTTGGAGAATGGTTTGGATCCAAAGAAAGAATGTCTAGCCGAAAATGGACTCGGGTGTGACGACTCTATAATGAAATGCTTGTTAGTATTGATTAAATCTTTCTTTTGTTGCGCATGTCTTCCCCAAAGCAGGAAAACAACCGCATGGTCTAAATCATTTAATGCTTCAATAGCATGATTAGTAACCTCTTCCCAGCCTATATTTTTATGGGAATTTGGTGTGTGTGCCCTCACTGTCAAAACTGTATTTAACATTAAGACACCTTGTTTTGCCCATTTTTTTAAATAACCATGATTTACTGGAGGATAGTTTAAATCATTTTCCAATTCCTTATAGATATTTCTTAATGAAGGCGGAATTTTAACTGTTTCTTTAACTGAAAAACTTAATCCATGTGCTTGATTTGGACCGTGATAAGGGTCCTGGCCGATGATGACTACTTTAACATCTTTGTAGGGTGTCCACTCAAAGGCAGTCCAAATCTCTTCTATTGGCGGATAAACGATATGTTCTTCATACTCATCGATTAAAAATCGTTTTAAAGATTGATAAGATTCTGTGTTAGTAGCTTCTTCGATAATAGGTTGCCAATCATTTTGTATTTTTATCATTTTCTCCTCCTTAATATTATTCTATACCTTACATTAATTTACTCTATTTGTTAAACTTAAAGCATTATATAAATATAGAGGTGTACCATTGTCAAAAATAACATTTAAAAATGCAACATTAGAGGATGCAAATCAAATTTTACAAATCTACCAACCATATATCGAGAATACAACTGTAACAATGGCCATCCAAGTGCCTACCATTGAAAATTATAAAAAAGTTATGCAAAAGATTATTGAGCATTTGGCTTTTGTAGTAGCTGAAATAGATCATGAGATAATTGGGTATGCTTTTGCTAATCACTTTCAAGAAAAGCGTCAAGCGTATAAATACACTTGTATTATCAATTTATACATCAAACCCTCTTACTATGGCACTGGTTTAGGCCAGCAATTATATGAGAACTTAGAACAGAAATTAAAACAAATTGGAATTGTTCAACTTTATTCGAATTTAACTGCAAGTAATATTGCTGGTTACCGTTTCTTACAAAAAAATGATTATACAGTAGTGGGTCAAATGCCTAAATTCGGCTATAAATTTGATGAATGGCATGACATTTTATGGATGGCAAAAACAATTCAGTCTAATACTTAAGAATGCCCTTCTATAAACTAAATATATGTAAAAAATCTCGGGAATCATAGGTTCCGGGGATTTTTATTTTGTTTATAAGTTCAAAAGGTGTTTCTTCTTTCAAATATTTAATTACAGCCCGTTCTGGATAATACAAGATGAGTTTCACTGGACGTCGAACAAATTTAACCGAGTACAAGATATTATTAATTATATTTTTAAAAATTTTGAATGCAAATGGATTGAAAAAATAGAATATTGAGTCGTTTGATTCAATTAGATAGTCGTCTGCGTAAGTATGTTTGATATATATGTCATTATTTGGTATTTTAAAGCACTTTCGAAACTGTTTTTTGTTGTTCTCTAGTTCTTCAAACGTCATTGGATGAAGTTCTATGCCTTTAACCGTAATACCAAATCGATAGTAAACATAGAACATAGCTCTTCCCGTTCCACAGCCCATATCAACAAACACATCCTCTTTTGAAACAGTTAAATTATCAAATAATAGACTTAATACTTCATAATCCGTTGATTCTAAGCGATGGTAATCATAGATTGCTGCTTGCCAGTCACGTTCATTAGTCGTTTCTATGTTTAATAAGTTGTCCCATTCTTGGTTATTCATTTAATCACCTGAATTAAAAAACGGGCAAGAAGCCCGTTTAAATTTTTTATTTAAAATGTGTTAATTAGCGAGTTAAACCGAAGTATGCATTGATTCCGTTAACAAGTCCATTAATTAATTTCTTCTGATATGAAGGGTTAATTAATTTCCTAAATTCTGCATCATGATCTTGGAAACCTAACTCTACTAATGTAGCCGGAACGTCTGTCTTACGTGTAACGTGTAAGTTTTTAGCACGAGTTCCCATATCATTCGCTCCAGTTATAGCAACTAAGCTATTTTGAATAGCATTTGCTAAACGTTTTCCTTCTGGAATAATGTCTGTTCCAATATTGTGATCGACTGTCTCATAGCCTTTTTCATCGATAGATTGATCATGATATAAGGTTACGATACCGTGAGCCGTATTTGGAATCGGCATTGCATTATGATGCACACTAATATATGCATCTGGCATAATGCTATTTGGTTCTAAATGACGTTCATGTAAAGGAATTGTTTCATCATAAGTTCTTGATTCATAAACAATATATCCTTGGTTACGTAAAATTGTTGATAATTGAGAAGTGATGTTTAAGTTTAAATCTTTCTCTTTTCGATTATTCGCAGCTGAACCTGTTTCAGTTCCACCGTGACCTGCATCTAGGTATACAACATTCTTACCTTGTGGCACATCTACAGAAGCAGATTTAGGCACATATCCTACGATACTTCCATTTGAATTTAATAATTCAATATATTTCGTTCCGCCTTTAACAAATTCACGTTTAACTGTAAATCGTTGACCAAAATAATCAACTACATCGTGAGTACGACCTGCATAAGATAAAGTGTTTCTTAATGCTTGTGTTGTACCATTTAACTTCACATCGTAGTTTACTGATACTGGAGTTACGCCAGATAAATCTGGAATTGATTGGTTGCTAGATCCCGAGTTGTTATTATTGTTTTCACCATTATTTGAACCTGTTGGTTTTGAAACAATTAATACGTCTCCTGAATATAAGTAATTGCTTGTTAATTTGTTCCAATCTTTTAGATTTTGAACAGTGATACCATGTGCTGATGCAATTTTGTATAAGTAATCGCCTGATTTAACAGTATAAGTTTTTGCTGGTGTTGATGGTTTGTTGTTATTGTCATTATTACCATTGTTTCCTGAATTATTTCCAGAATTAGATGGTTTAGAAACAACTAAACGGTCGCCTGGGTGAATTAAGTTAGATGAAAGGTTATTCCATTCTCTTAATTGCGTTTCAGTAATGCCGTATTGATTAGCAATTTTACTTACCCACTCACCAGATTTAACCACATGAACTTTAGAAGGTTTATTTGTATTGTTATTTTCTTCTTTTTCTTCTTCTTTATCATCTGGTTTTGGAGCTGGTGTTGTTGAGTTTGGTTTAGAAACAATTAACACATCACCTGAATAAATATAATTACTTGTTAATTTATTCCAGCCTTTTAAGTTTTGAACTGAAATTCCATAACGACTAGCGATTGAATATAAGTAGTCGCCTGATTTAACCGTATGTGTTTTAGCAGGTGTCGTCTCTGGTTTATTGCTTTCGTTGTCACTATCATTACCAGTGTTTGAATTTCCTGAACTATTAGGATTTGAAACAACTAAACGATCGCCTGGGTGGATTACGATAGATGATAAGTTATTCCATGATTTTAATTGTTGGTCAGTAATTCCATACTGATCTGCAATCTTACTTACCCATTCTCCTGCTTTTACAACGTGAACTTTTTTAGTTCCAGAATTTTCATTACTGTTATTGTTATTATCGTCTGGTTTAGGTGCAGGTGTCGATGTGTTTGAACCTGGTTTTGCAACGTTTAAAACATCGCCAGAGTAAATATAGTTATTAGATAACTTGTTCCAGTCTTTTAAGTTCTGAACAGTTACACCGAAACGACTAGCGATTGAGTATAAGTAATCGCCTGATTTTACAGTATAAGTTTTCGCTGATTCTGTGTTTCCTGAATTCTCATTTGTGTTTCCAGCTTCATTATTAGAATTTCCAGAATGATTATTTCCACCATTATTAGCTGAAGTAGAAACAACTAATCGATCTCCAGGATGGATTAAGTTTGATGATAATTTATTTCAAGATTTAATTTGAGCTGCTGACACACCATATTTTTGTGCAATTAAATTAACTGATTCTCCAGCTTTAACAATATGCACATTTGTCGTTGAAGTATTTCCAGAAGTCTGGTTATTATCTTTTTCAGTTGGTGTCGGTTTTGGTGCAGGTGTTCCTGCTTTAGAAACATTCAGAACGTCACCAGAATAAATATAATTGCTAGTTAAGCCGTTCCAATCTTTAATGTTTTGTACTGATACACCATGTTTAACAGCGATGGCGTATAATGAATCACCTGATTTTACAGTATAAGTTGATCCCGTTGCTGTTGCGGTATTTGCGTTGTTATTTACAACTGGTGACGTATTTGTTTCAACTTCTGTGTTATCAGGACTTTGTGTGTCATTTGAAGGAGTAGAAATTTCTTCAGTTTGTGCACTTTGACTCACTAATAAACTTTGACCAGGAAGTATAATATCGTTATTTAAACCATTAATTTCTTTAAGTTGCCCCAATGAAAGGCCATGTCGGCTGGCAATTGAATATAAAGTATCGCCAGATTGTACAACATAAGTCGATGAAATTTCTTGAGCTGCTACGATTGATTGTGATCCACCAATGGCAACAAGCGCTGCTAATGAAAGCGAAACAGTAATCCATTCCCCTTTACGTTTGCGCATTAATTTTCTCTCCAAAATGAACACTCCTTAGAATTTTGTAATAGATATATCAATTGTAGCATGTTTCAATTACAAATACGATTAGATTTATTACAAATATTAATAGATTAATTGTCTGCTTTAGCAAAGCGATTCTCAAGTAGATTCATTAGTTGTGATATTGTGAATGTCAAAATGAAATATAATAACGCCGCGAATAATAACGGAACAAAAGTTGTATAAGTTGCCCCTCTTACAGTATCCGAAGCAAACATTAAGTCTTTGATTCCTAAAACTGACACAATTGATGTTTCTTTAATTAATACAGCAAACTCATTACCAATCGCTGGTAAGATATTTTTAATCGCTTGTGGTAAAAGTACTTTTCTAAAAGCTACCCATTTTGGCAGACCAAGAGCTCTGGCTGCTTCTGTCTGACCTGTATCGATTGATTGAATACCACTACGCATGATTTCTCCCATATAAGCAGTAGAGTTAATGGTTACAGCTAATACTGCAGAGACGAAATCGTCCAAATAAATATTGAACATTGGAAGTCCGTAATAAACTAAATAAACTTGAACAAGTAACGGTGTCCCACGAATAATCTCTACATAAACACGCGCGATCGTGCTAAGTATTTTGTTTGATGAAATACGTATTAAAGCTAAGGCCGCTCCGAAAGGTAATGATAAAACGACTGTAACGAATGCTAATTGTATTGTGTACCATGCTCCATTTAAAAATAGCGGGTAATATTCTTGAATAATATCCATAAGTATCTCTCCTCTTAAATTTTATAATAATGATCAAACTAATAATTAAACTGTCTGTGTGTATACAAATATACAAAAAAAGTCTCTATTTTTAATGCATAACATTAAAAATAGAGACGAAATATCCGTGGTACCACTCTGTTTAATTGACATAATCAATTCACTTACTTATAACGCGAATGCGATATTAGCTACTATAAGTTCACTAATATGTCTATTAAGTGCGGTTCAGTAAAGTGAATCTTTGCAGCCTTTCACCGTTTGCTACATCGCTTTTAGTTCACACAAACTTACTCTCTTAAATCTTCGACGACTATTTAATTTAGAATAATATTAAAAGAATGAGAAATGTTTGTCAACCTAAATTCTTATTAATACTAAGAATATTATTAGATTAATCCGTTTTTATTAGGCATTAACGAACGATGCAATTTCTTCTTCGGTCATAGAACTATCACAACGGACTTTTACATCGTTTCCATAAGCATATAGGATACCTGGAACTGTCGGGACACCGTATTTTTCACGGAAGTCTTTTAATTCATCAGTATAATCAGGATGTTCTGAATTTACAAAATTCACCTTAACTTTTTGCTCTGTACTTACTTTATGAAGTTTAGGTGCAAATTTGCGGCAATATGGACATGTGGGACGTCCGATAAATACCACAGTACCTTCTTCATTAGATAGTAATTCATCTGCTTCAGTCGGAGAAAGCTCCGTAAAGTCTTTTACAATTTCTAAAAACACATTTTCTTCTGCTGTCATTTTAAAAACCTCTCTTTCATAAGTAAATATTACCTTAAATCTAACCTTTAAAACAATTTTATTGCTCAATCTAATTCGATATCTTGAAGCGTTTCTCTTTTTTTACGCTTTATACGAAGGGTCGTAAATAACAAAATTAAGCCAATAACTAAGATGATTATAGCGATAATTGTCATCGGTCTCCTCTCACCAGTTGATGGTAATTCGATATTGCCTTTATTTGTTTTTTCACTTGTATTCTCTTTATTTTTATTATTCATCGAATTTGATGCATTTGGTTTTGGAAGGTCTTTTATATTTGTATTACTACGAACGTTTGAAAGTTGATCTTTTAATGATTCTAAATGATCATTAGGACCAGCTAAGTTATCAGGGACTTCATCTAACGTTTCATCTAGAGTAATGTCATCGATACTTTGTAATTCTGATTCTGAAATCGACTCATCACTTAAAGATTCTTCTAACGTTTGTGGTGAAATATCATTCTGAACATATTCATCATAATAACCCGACGAACTCATCGAGTTTGTAACCCATTGTTGCGAACTATCATCAAAAAATACTAATTTCACTTGATATCTTTGGTGAATACTGCGAACTAAATCAATGGCTTCTTCATTTGTGTGCATATTTAAGTTTAAATAATTAACGAGTTCGCTCTTTATGAGCTCAAAAGCCTCAGTGTTAATGCTATAAATATAATTCCATTGATTCTCTTTTAAGTTGATTACTTTTTGATAACTCTGTATAAATTCGTCTTTGTTATTATTTTTTATATAAGCTCTTTGAGCATATTGGGCCAAAGTTTCTATATCAATCAAACTTAACTCTTTTGCGTAACTATATGTTTCATAAGCTAGATTATCTAATACGATATTTGGTTTATCCGCTAAAGCATTTTCTAAAGCTTGTTGATCTAACTGGCCACTATATAATCGATAGATGTCTTCGAAAGCAACTTTCCGATAAGCTTTAGCAATTATCTTTTCTAAATACGAATCAATTTGAACAAGATAATCGTTTAATGAAGTTTGGTTATTCAGTAATATTTGATCATTCGATAAATATTCAGACGAATATGGATATAACTGACACTCATTGTAGGCGGCTTTAGATTGACTCGTGTTTTCTTTACTAGCTTGTAAGTCATTTAGTGTAAAATTCAAATTAGAATAGTTCTGTTCTACGACATTACGATCGGCAATTAATTGATTTAATGCAACTTGAATTTCTTGGATATAAGCTTGCCATTCCAACACTGATTCGTGATTTGCTACAAGATTTAATTGTTCTTCTTCACTTAAATACATAAACTCAGGGTCCAATTCAGCTTGAAGTGCATATACCTCTTCGATAACGATGAGTAGTTGTGAATTTGCCCAGTCAAGAGAGTCCACCTCCCCGCTTTCTAACAAAGCAATATGATTATTAATTTCATTATACTGTTCTTGTACTAACTGTAATTCCGCCTCAACCTCTTCAATTGTTTTTTTGATTGATTCGGATTCAAGACTTTCATCTGTTGGGTTTTGTAATATGTTTAAACAATCTTCTAGTGAAATCGATTCATAATTGATGTCTTGAGTAATAATGTAAGGGGCTGGTGCTTCCTGTGCGAATATTGAACCAAAAGAATTAAGTAATAAATTTAATAACGTCATTGATATGATTATTTTTTTCATAAATAACACCTCCATATATAAATACGTAAAAAAGTATCATTTCCATTATTTTATTTATTGACTTAATTAACAACTTTTCAAATTGCTATTTTAGACAACAAAAAAACAGTTAGTGAAATCGATTTGCTTTCACTAACTGTTTAAACTATCTCTATTAGTCTAAGTATTCAACTACTTCTACTTTATTAGTATAATATCGCATTCTTTGTTCTAATTCAGCATACAACTCACTGGCTTGAGCTAAGCCATATTCATCAGCATCTGCTAAAGGAACTACAGAGTATACCGGAGTCTCTGGCATACCGAAATTAAAGGTCGGCATGAATCGCATTGAATCTAAGACAACTTCACCATTACCAAGTTTATTAAATGTATATTCGGTAATACCTCCGACTTTTGTGTCAATTTCATACTGTCCAGTTAAAAAGTTCCCGTGTGAGAACATTCCTGCTTGGCTCTCATTATAATTAATAAATGGTTGTAAGACATGCGGGTGTCCGCCTAGAATAAAGTTTGCTCCAGCATCACGCGCTGTTTGCATAACTTCTAATTGCCATGTGTTAGGTAAGTAATCATACTCATTCCCCATATGGAACATGACAACTGATACATCTACTTCCGTATTCAATTGCTCAACTTCTAGTGGGATTAAATCCAAATCAATGAGTGATAATAAGTATTCTTGATCTTCTGGTAAGTAGTTTCCATTCGCATCATTCGCATACGACAGAAAACCAACTGACATATCTCCTACGTCGATGATGCGAGATGTATTATAATCGTCCCATGACTCATAACTACCAACATACATCATATCACGCTCTTGTAAGGCATTAATTGAAGCATGTGCCCCGTCTGACCCTAAATCAAGTGAATGGTTCGTTGCATTATTAACGATGTCAACACCTGCGTTTTGAAGTGCATCAATGATCTCTTCAGGTGAATTAAAAGCTGGGTATGTTGAAGGTCCAAATACACTCCCCGCTGTGATCATCTCTAGATTCGCTGTAGTAATATCCGCATTCTCTAAATACGGTCTAACCCCGTCAAACATATGATCAAAACTATAACCATCCCCAGTATCCGCATCATAATAAACCGTATCATGAACTAAAACATCCCCAATAGAGCGAATCGTTACAGAATCCACCACTTCATAATCACTGCCCGATTCATTCTCATCGGAAGTGTCAACCACTTCTTCACTGCCAACTTCCTCAGATTCAGCAATTGATTCCCCCTCTTGGCTAGCCAATTGGCAGCCTAAAAGGAGAAGTATTATACCGAGAAATAAACTTATTAATTTTATATTATTTAATCTCTTTTTCAACATTCACGCATCCTTATTCGAATTCTATCAGTAAGTCTCCTGCTGTAATTTGATCCTGTTCTTTCACATAGATCCTTTTAATTACCCCAGCTTTAGGTGCTTGAATCGCATTTTCCATTTTCATTGCTTCAGTAATAATTAATACATCATTTTGTCTCACATGATCACCTTCTTTAACATTTACCTTAAATACCGAACCAGGCATTTGCGCTCCGACATGATTCAGATTTGAACGATCTGCCTTTGGACGAGCTACTGAAGATAAATCAACATTATTATCAATAATCTCTACTTGTTCATGCATGCCATTTAGATTGAAGTAAACAATGCGTGTACCATTTTCTTTAAGTGGTCCAATACTTGTTAGTTCTACTAAGAGGGTTTTACCTGGTTCAATATCAACGACGATACGTTCATTTAACTTCATACCGTAAAAGAAGGTTGGTGTGTCAATTATATCAACTTGACCAAAATCTTCAATAAAGTTTAAATATTCTCTAAATACTTTAGGATACATTCCCAGACTCAATATTGAGTTCATATCCACAGCTTTATATAGCTTTTCATTCAATTCTTCTTCCGCTTCTTTGAAGTCAAAAGGTGCTAAGTGATTCCCTGGTCGGTCTGAAATCGCTGTGTCATTTTTAAGGACTACTTTTTGTAATTCTTTATTCATCCCCCCCGCCGGTTGACCTATCTCTCCTTTAAAGAAAGAAATAACAGATTGTGGGAAGTCTAACGTCTCTCCTTGAGCAATAACAGAGGTTTCGTCTAAATCATTTTGAACCATGAATAATGCCATGTCTCCGACAACTTTTGATGATGGTGTCACTTTAACAATATCACCAAATAAGAAGTTTACTCGGTGATACATGTCTAAGACTGCATCATAGCGATCACCTAACCCTAAGGATTGTGCTTGCATACGTAAGTTACTATATTGCCCCCCTGGCATTTCGTAGTCATAGACTTTTGTCCAAGCAGTTGTTAAATCACTTTCAAACGGCGTGTAATACTTACGTGTTTCTTTCCAATAATTTTGCATGATATCATTCGCTTCAACGTCCACGTTAATATTACGGTCAAGGCCTAGACGTGTATAGTACAAGGCATTCGCATCTGGCTGTGAATTTTGACCCGATAGAGCTGCATTAGCAGTATCTACAATATCCACTCCAGCATCAATCGCTCTTGAGTAAATAGCCACTCCAGTACTTGTTGTATCATGTGTATGTAAATGAATTGGCAACGACACTTCTTGTTTCAATGCAGAGATAAGTTGGTAAGCTGCCTCAGGTTTTAAGACACCTGACATATCTTTAATCGCAATCGTATGGACACCGAGTGCTTCCAATTCTTTTGCCATATTTACATAGTAATCTAATGTGTATAAACTTGAACGTTGTGGATTTAGGATATCGCCTGTATAACAGATTGTTCCTTCAACGATTTTTCCAGTCTCTAACGCTATTTCAATTGGGAATTTTAACGCTTCTAACCAGTTAAGTGAATCAAAAATTCTAAAGACATCGATGCCCTCTTGAGCACTCGTTTTAATAAACTGTCTTACTAAATTATCTGGATAATTTTTATAACCTACCGCATTTGAAGCACGTAATAACATTTGGAATGGAATATCTGGGATTAATTGACGTAAGTCACGTAATCTTTGCCATGGACTTTCTTTCAAGAAGTTATAAGCGACATCAAATGTTGCTCCCCCCCACATCTCTAAAGAGAAGTAGTCACGCATTGTTTCATTCATAAACGGCGCAATTTCACGCATATCTGTCGTTCTTAAACGTGTCGTTAAAACAGATTGATGTGCGTCACGCAGGGTTGTATCTGTGAGCAATGTGTTTTCCGTTTCTAGTATTGCTTTAGAGACAGCTTCGGGTCCTTGTTGATCTAATATTTGTTTAAATGATAAAGTCTTCTCATCGTGCGGTTTTGTCCAAATTTCTCCTGGTGTACTGAATGATTCACGGTGAATATTTGTACGGTGACCTTTGAATTTAGGCACTTGTCTCAATTCAAAGTGAGGTTTTTCAGTTTTTTCAATTCCAGGAAAGCCATTGACAGTAACATTCGCAATATACTTCAATAGTTTATTCCCACGGTTTCTTGGTGGGACAAAATCGAATAATTCCTTGTGCGTATCAATAAACGATACATCATATTCACCAGAGATAAATTGTGGGTGTTTAATAATGTTTTCAATGAAACGAATGTTAGTTTTTAGACCCACGACACTCATCTCTTCTAAAGATCGTCTTAAGTTAGCAATCGCACCATCTTTGTGAATTGAATACGTTGAAATTTTAACAAGTAATGAATCATAGTAAGGGGTGATATTCGCCCCACTATAAGCATCACCAGCATCTAAACGAACACCAATCCCACCTGGAGAACGGTAACCGATAATCTTACCAGAATCAGGTGCAAAATTATTTAAAGGATCTTCTGTCGTGACACGTGCTTGAATAGCGTAACCATTTAAACGAATGTCTTCTTGGCTTAGGAAACCAATTGCTTGATCAAATAATGATTCACCATCCGCAATTAAAATTTGTGTACGAACAATATCTAAACCAGTAACTAATTCTGTAATTGTGTGCTCAACTTGAACACGTGGATTTACTTCGATGAAATAAAATTCATTTCCTGAAACTAGGAATTCTACAGTACCGGCATTAAGATATTCGATATGATTCATTAATTGTAGTGAAGCATCTGTTAATTTTTCACGCATTTCAGGACTTAAATTAAAAGAAGGCGCCACTTCAACAACTTTTTGATGACGACGTTGAATCGAGCAATCTCTTTCATATAAATGTACGACGTTGCCATGTGTATCTCCTAAAATCTGTACTTCAATATGTTTTGGTTCATTAATGTATCTTTCAGCATACATACGGTCATCACCAAAAGAGTTTTTTGCTTCGGATTTTGCACGGTCATACGCACTCTCAATCTCGTCTTCAGACGAAACAATACGCATTCCTTTACCGCCACCACCGCTAACAGCTTTTAACATAATCGGATAACCATGTGCTTTGGCAAAAGCTTTCACGTCTTCTAATGAATTGTCATCTGTCACTGTACCTGGAATGATTGGCAATCCTGCAACGATGGCTGTTTCACGCGCACGCGTTTTATTTCCAAACATTTCTAAATGACGTAGTTCTGGACCAATAAAGATTATCCCTTCTTCCTGGCAACGTTTCGCAAACTCATAGTTCTCACTTAAGAAACCATAACCTGGATGAATGGCATCAATGTTTTTCTCTTTAGCTAAAGCAATAATACCTTCAATATCTAAATAAGCCCCCGTCGGACTTAATGTTTCGCCTACCAAATACGATTGGTCGGCTTTTTGTCTATGGAGCGATCCGATATCTTCTTTGGAATAAATCGCTACAGTTTCAATGCCTAATTCCTTACACGCACGGATAATTCGAATGGCGATTTCACCGCGGTTGACTATTAATATCTTGTTAATTTTATTCATTGACTCAACTCCAATTTATTTACTATTTAATTCCAAATATTTAATGATTCATTTTGAGCATGATCCTCAGCTTCTCTTAAAAGTTTCTCATATGAATTATTAGGCGGATTGACATATCTCACTCGAGCTAATCCTTCTTCTAATAATACTTCATTCACTAACACATCATCACTATACACATAGGCTAATATACGATTGTAATTATCTGTAGGTGGACCAACATCTAGTTCGATATATACTTGATCCGCTTCCTCAAGTAAAGTTTCATTCATTTCTTTAGCTTCCTGAGCAAATGGTGCGGGATCGTCACTGTCATAATTCATTTCTGGTGTATCGATGATTAAGTATCTAACGGGAATTTCATATCCATTCAAAGCAATTCGCATGGTATCTCCATCATTTACAGAAACAAGTTCCACTGGAATCTTTTTTAATGTCGGTAATACTTCAAAATTATCTCCATTAAATTCACTTGAAATTACTTCGGCGTCCTGATTATCAATGACCGTATTGGATGAATCAAAATTTAATAAATCAGGTGCAAAGAATATAACCAAAATAATAATGATGGTTGATAAGCCAATGCCCATTTTATTATTCCGATTCCCTAACTGCTTTAATAATCGACGTAAGAGTGATTTATTATTCAAGCAAGCCCTCCGTTCTATTAAGTTAAATATACACAAGCTATTATATCATAATTACTAGACTAGTTTACGCTCTTATTAGTAAATTTTAATCTTAAAGTGTTTAAAGTTTGATATAGCAAAAAAACCAACAAAATAATTGTTAGGGCACATAAAAATGAACTATAACAGAACGCTTTCTTCATCCGGCGTTTGGCGCACCTCTACCTTTGTTCCTTGTTCTGAAATTGATGACAACCAATTAATTTGTTGACTATTCAATGAGACTCCAGGTGCGATTGTTTTTCCTCCACCTGAAGGAGGTACACTCACTAACGTGACTAATGGGATAGAAAAGCCAAGATTCATAATAATTTTCAAATCTGCTATTGTTTCAAAGATTAATATTGGATGTTTTTCTGGATTCAATTTATTTAACATTTTTATAGCTTTACTCATACTATAGTAACGACATGTAATCCCATCCGGTACTGCCATATCTAAAAGACCTTGTTGCATTTTATTTTCTGAAAGTTTGTCATTCACGACAATAATAAGATTACTCTCGACTTCGCTACACCAAAGTTCGGCAACTTGCCCATGGAGAAAATGATCGTCAATTAGAGCCATTCTTACACTAGACATCGCATCCCTTTCCTTTCTAAATTTACATTCAGCCGATATGTTACGCCATTTAAGAAATAAGTTCAACACTTTTACTTTAACACACAAAAAAACTGTGATTCAATTTGATTAAATCAACAAAAAGAAATCACTAATTTAGATAATTATTAGTAAAGAATTAATATTTAAGGTATAATGTTATCTGAACTAACAAGTAGAATGGGTAGAGGTGAAAAAATGCACTTGAAAACAACGTCGAATAATCATTCTGAGTTTTATACAATTATGGATGAGTCTTCCATTTTAAAATCTAAAAAGATAAATAGACGGATGCAAATTCAAAAGAGTGATTCTGAGCTATTTTTCTGTTTTAATCAATCAGTGAGGTTAACTTCTGATATAGGACTTGCATTAATTGTGTTAACTACAACACCTGAAGATGAGACAAGTTACCAAGAATTTATTTTAACTAATAGTATTGATTTAGTCCCAGGTGTCTATTTTAACACTCTCGCTATCACAGAAGAATGTAGTATTTTTATGGAACCTCTTGGGAAAGATTCTCCTAAGACAGTTCCTACAGCAAAAAAAATTGCGATTCGAAAATACGAACCAAAACTAACACTTGAAAAACTACATACTTTGTTCTATCAAATTAAGATGGCGCCTTTCGAAAGTCTATCAATTCCAGGTGATTATTACGAACTTATTATTGTTGATCAAGGTGAGTTAATTCATCATGTTGATGATGAGGAATATGTTGCTAAAAAGAATGATTGCTTTATCTATCAACCAGGACAAGTAAGAAAACAAAGTATTACAAAAGATGGAATAACGTCTTATTTATCTATTATATTTGATGCAAAGGGTTTAACTCCTACAGCAACAAATCAAATCATACACTTAGGTTCTCAAAACACAGCTTTAATTGAACGAATCATTGAATTATCGAACATTACAACCAATGATAGATATACAGATGATGAAGTGTTATTAAACTTAAAATTAATTCTACTTAAAATTGTTCAAGGTGAAGCGAATCATACCGAAAAGCCAACCACATCGATGCGTGAAAATTATGAAAATGAATTATTCCAAGCTATGGTCGATTTCCTTGATGCACATGTTGAAGACCAAAATCAAGTGAGTGATTTAGTAGAACATTTCTCATTATCAAGATCAACCATACAATCGTTATTTAATAAATACGCAAATACAACACCAAAAAATTATATAAATACTATTCGATTAAACCGAAGCAAACAAATGATTCAAGAAACGCAAATGACCTTATCGCAAATAGCGGATTATCTTGGCTATGGTTCGATTCAGTACTTCTCTCGAGCATTTAGCAAGGAATTTGGTTTAAGCCCTTCTAGCTATGCTAAATCAATTGTTTGAACAAGTTGAACTTACACTAATCAAAAAAATCCACTCCTTAAGTTATTGACTAACTTTAAAGAGTGGAATTTTTTTGATTAAGCTAATTTTGCTAATAAATCTGGACGGAAACCGTTAAAAGGATCTTCCCCATCGATTTCAACTACAGGAAGGGATTGAAAGCCTAATGATTTAATATAATTAAGTGCTTCCTCATCAGCAAACACATCGAGTGTAGAATATTCGACACCTTTATCATCTAAATATTTTTTCGTAAAGTTACATTGCATACAATTTGGTTTTGAATAAACAGTAATTTTTGACATGGATATGACCTTCTTTCTTTGAACTAATAAACTCATCATACTTTATTTCCAAACAAAAAACAATTACATATTGATCGCTTCGTTAAATACGACACAATATATAGTTATTTTTCACAATAATGATGACACTGAAACTAATTCATTATAAATGGATATACGGCTTCATGGTGTCCGACATAATCCGTAAAATATAATTTAAAATTATATTTATTCTGATAAGTTTGGACTAATTTGTATAATTCGTCTTCTTGGCCTTTTTCTTTTATTTCACTGAACTGGCCAATAACTACAAACTTCATTCTATCCAAAATATTCAATAAATCAAGTTGTGAAAAGTAGCTGCGCATTTTATTAATATCACCAGACTGACCTTCAAGTAGTAATCCTTCAGCATTATCAAGGTTAAAATAAAGTGTCCCGGCTAATTTTAAATAGCATCGGATATTTCCACCTATAATAATTGCACTTTCATCTAATTTGTTTGGTGTTGTACTTCCTCTATCGATCCGTTCATTATTAAATAACACACGTTTAAAACTAGCTTTTGCAATGCCTGATTTGTCTTTGACAATATTAGTTGCTAAAAAGTTTACAGCTTTAACGTTTGTTTTTAATAATAATGCATTAATAATCACTGTATTATCACTATAACCTAAATAAAATTTATCAGAGATAGACTCAATTGCTCGCCAATCATCTTCAGTAAATTGGTTTAATACTTCTAACGCTAAGTCTCCTCCTGATAAGTCGAAAATAGCTTTGATATTAGGCTCTATCAAGGCATTGTATAATTCTTTTTTTCGGTAAGTAGCGTCATGTGTTTCATTATTAATCGGATCTATGTATATAGTAGGGCTTATATTAACTTTGAGATTAAATTCATTAACCAAACAATCATATAAAGATGTTATCTTTAATCTTACTTGTTCATCTAAGTCTAGTCCGTTTGAACAGCCAAGCAAGATGACTTCATCATCAGAATTCAGGTGCATATTATCATCACTTTCTATATCAAGTTCTTTTAAGAAGCATTTGCTTCAATCTCTACTAATTTTTCCATAAGTTCGTGCAAATGTCCAATTTCTAAACTAGCAATTTCTTCTTTGCTATATACATTCGCAATTTTTCCTTGATGGAGGACAACAATTCGGTCACCATATTTAATTGCGTCTTGCATATGGTGGGTAATCATTAAAGTAGTTAAATTGTTTTCTGTTACCATTTTGTGTGTCATTTCCATGACTTGTTTAGCAGTACGTGGATCTAACGCTGATGTATGCTCATCTAATAATAATAGTTGTGGCTTTTGAATCGTTGCCATCACTAATGAGATGATTTGTCTTTGTCCACCAGATAAATATTCTATGGGTAAGTCTAAGCGCTTCTCTAAATCTAAATTAAATTGAGAAATATACTCTGCCATTTCAGCTTTATTTTCAGCATTTAATGATAAAGACAAACCGCGTTTTTTACCACGTTTACTTGCTAACATTAGATTCTCCAATACAGACATTCGAGGAGCCGTCCCCATACTTGGATTTTGAAACACTCTTGCTACAATACTGGCACGCTTAATTTGAGGGATTTGTGTAATATCCGTATTATTTAATAAGATACTTCCTTCATCGGGTTCGATATGCCCTGTAAGTGCATTAAATAACGTCGACTTTCCTGCTCCGTTTGTTCCTATAATAGCAATAATTTCACCTTGTTTTACAGAGAGAGTAATATCTTCTAACCCTTTGACAATATCTCCAGTTCTTCGTTGAAAAACTTTGGATACATGGTTTAATTCTAAATAATTTTCCGTCATGATTACACTCTCCTTCCTATAATTTCCCTAGTTTAGCTTTATTTAAGCCCATTTTCTTAGAGATAGCTGGTAATGCTAGGAATATAGCTAATACTAAGGCTGAGATTAATCTAAAGTCGTTTGGATTAAAGCCTAATTGAAGTACAAATACAATAATTAAGCGATAAATCACTGATCCGACAACAATTGAAATAAAACGTCCAGATAATTTCATTTGTTTTCTAAAGATAACTTCTCCGATAACAATTGAAGACATTGCAACAACTACCGTTCCTGTACCCATCTGAACATCTGAGAATCCATTATCTTGGGCAACTAATGCGCCACTTAGTGCAATAAATCCATTGGCAAACATTAATGCTAATCGTTTCATTGTATTAGTTTTAATTCCAAAGGAAGCTGCCATGATTTCATTATCACCCGTTGCAATAATCGCTTGTCCTAAATCGGTCTTAAATAAATAAGTCATAAAAAGGATAACAAGTAAAACAACAATTAAGCCAACAATAGCTCTTTGATATTGGACACTTTCAACAACTTCACTTAAGTAACTATATATCGTATCAAAACCACGTAAGCTTAAATTTGGACTCCCCATTACCCGTAAGTTTATCGAATAAAATCCGGTCAGTGAGATGATACTTGCAAGTAAGGCAGGGATATCAAAATACGTTGTTAATAACCCAGTCACTAAACCAGCTAACATTCCTGTGATAATTGATGCAAATGTGGCGATAATTGGGTTGACACCCATTGTAATTAATGTAACCGCCGAAGCAGCACCCAAAGTGAATGATGCCTCGCTAGTTAAATCGGCAAATCGTAGGATTCTGAAACTAATATAAAGTCCCAATCCCATAATTCCCCATAATATACCTTGATAAACTGCACTAAAATAAATACTCATACTAACAACTACTCCTCACCTAAACGCTCCTTAATATCCATCACTTCAGAAGCGAGCTCTTCTGGCACTTCAATACCTAAACGATCTGCTGTTTCAAAGTTAATCACAGGTTGTAATTCTTCTAAAAATTGAACCGGTGT
Source organism: Ruoffia sp. FAM 20857 (assembly GCF_045528645.1). Lineage (NCBI taxonomy): Bacteria > Bacillati > Bacillota > Bacilli > Lactobacillales > Aerococcaceae > Ruoffia > Ruoffia sp. FAM 20857. The sequence goes on along the minus strand of NZ_JBGQRB010000008.1, from coordinate 21,883 downwards.
TTCTCCTGGGTTTGCACCATCAATAATCTCTTTAGCAACATCGGCTGCTAATAATCCAATATCTTTTTGGTTAATTGCGACAGCTGATAATGCCCCTTGTCCTACCATCACGTCAACCGTTGTAAAAACTGGAATTCCTGCTGCATCTGTAGCATCTAATAATGTTTCAAAGGCACTTGCAATAGTATTATCTGATCCAACATAAATCGCATCAACTTCGCTAGCTAAAGTTTGAGCTACTAATTGCATGTCCATAGTTGAAGCTATTCCTTCAATTTGAACTTCTAAGCCCATTTCTTCAGCAACTGCTGCTGCTTGTTCAGTCTCTGCCAATGAATTATCTTCACTTGTTGTATAAATCATTCCAACTTTTTGTACATCCGGTTTTAATTGTAATAATAATTCAAATTGATCTTCATAAGGTACAGCATCACTAGCGCCTGTAATGTTTTCACCTGGGTTCTCTAAATCATCAACAATTCCTGCTGAAACAGGATCAGTGACTCCTGTCATAATTATAGGTATATCTGATGTGACATTTTGAAATGCTTGCGCTACCGGTGTCGTAATGGCGAAAATCATATCAGGTTCTTCAGCAACAACACTTTGAGCAATCGTTGAGAGGATGTTTAAATCTCCTTCAGCGTTTTGGTAATTAATTGTTAAATTTTCTCCTTCAGTGTACCCGTGTTCCGCTAAACCATCATAAACCCCTTGTCGGATATCATCGAGTGAACTATGTGTAACTAATTGAACAACCGCTACATCTAGTGAATCTTCTTGAGCGAAAACCTCTTTTGTTGTCGTACTTGATACAATTACTAATGCCAGTGCAACCATTGTTAAGATAAATTTTTGTAATTTTTTCATTTTTATTCTCCTTTTTTAAATAAAAAACAGCCGACACATACAATCTATGTGTCAGCTTAATAAAGCATAAAAAAAGACCACATAGATTGTAAGACTACAAACTCTATGTGGTAAACTGGATTAAGAGCCACATAGATACAGTTTCAGTTAAATTCAAACTGGGCTGTATCCATGGAACGGATTCCAAGTCTACAACCTATCTACGCCAGCTTTGCCAGATTAAATTAATTTTGTTGTTAACTTGGTTCGTCATATTCATTGGCCCCTTTCTTATTTGTTAATACAATGATACAACCTCGTTAAATATATGTCAACCATTTCTATTCTTTTTTTAATCTTTCTTTAATAATCGGCTACGTTCTGATAATTAGTAATTTCAGCCTATTTAATGTACAATAATAGTCTAGTAAAATCATGTTATTAAAGGAGGTTTGGTTGATGTCATTTGATGGCTTTTATTCACACAAAATAACAGAAGAGCTAACTTCCAAACTAAAAAATGGACGCATACACAAAATTTATCAACCGTTTGAACAAGAATTACAATTTGTTATACGAGCAAATCGTACCAATTATCGGATGGACGCTTCAATTCATCCAACCTACTACCGCTTGCACTTAACAGAGGAGAAATCGAATAATCCACAGCAAGCGCCAATGTTTTGCATGCTATTAAGAAAACATCTGGAAAATGCAACAGTATTGGATATTCGTCAATATGAAAATGACCGAATCATCACATTTGAATTAAGTGGCCGGGATGAATTAGGTGATTTACAAAGTTATTTACTTATCTTTGAATTAATGGGTCGCCACAGTAATATTGTATTAGTTAATCCCGTTACGGATAAAATTATTGATTGTATTAAACATATTCCACCAAGTATGAATAGTTTTAGAAGTTTACAACCAGGTGCAAAATATATCCTACCACCAAGAAATGAAAATCAAGAAAATATCTTGACACTGAGTGATACGCAATTAAACGAATTTGCCACCGAAAACCAAGAATTACTTGCAACAGGTAAAGCATCTAAAGTAATTCAAGGAATGTCAGGTCTTGCGAGTAAACAAATTACTGCATGGATAAATGATGACCAACTAACAGCTTATCAAGCCTTAGAAAAATACTTACATGAGTTAAAAACAGGTCAACCCGTCATATTTAGAACTGATAACCAAATGAAATTTTACGCGATGGATCTGCCCTATCTTGAAGGCGAACGAGATTATTATGAATCATTAAGTAAATCACTAGATGTTTTCTACAATCAAAAAGTTCGTTTTGATCGAGTTAAGCAATTATCTGGCGATTTAATTCAAAGAATCAAACAAATCATTGAGAAAAATTATCATAAATTAGAAAACTTAGAAAAAGACAGACAAGTCGCCCAAGATGCGGATACTTATCGTCTAAAAGGTGAATTAATCAATGCCTTTTCGTATCAAATCGAAAAAGGTCAAGCTTCTACGGTTGTACCTAATTATTACGATAACAATGAACCTTATACCATTGAATTAAATCCAAGAAAAACACCATCTGAGAATAGTCAAGCTTATTTCAAACGCTATACCAAATATCGTGACTCGTTACGCTTTATTGAAAAACAAGAAAAATTAGCCCTGCAAGAAATAGAATATTTAGATTCAGTTCTTGTGCAGCTTGAACAAGCAGAAATTGAAGACATTGAAGATATTAAAGCCGAGTTAATTCGAGAGGGTTATGGTGGAAAACGTAATAAATCTGATAAAAAACGAGCTAAATCAAAATCTAAACCGCGTCGCTTCCAATCAAGCGATGGTGTAATGATTTATGTTGGCCGTAATAATCAACAAAATGATGAATTAAGTATGCGTAAAGCAAGTAAAAACCATTGGTGGTTACATACTAAAGATATTCCTGGTGCCCATGTGATTGTTGAATCAGACAAACCAAGTGATCAAACGATGACAGAGGCAGCTGAGATAGCCGCTTACTATTCTAAATCTCAAAATTCTGCCAATGTCCCTGTTGATACTGTTCAAGTGAAGCACTTACGTAAACCCAATGGTGCTAAACCTGGCTATGTGATTTATGAAGGTCAAAATACTCTGTTTGTCACACCCGTTGAGAAAAAAATTAGCGAATTAAAAATAAACGATTAATCAAAAAACAACCCGCTGTCTAGTTTTCGAACTCGTTAGCGGGTTGTTTTTTAGTTTTCATAAAAAAAACTGGTAAAGAAATCTTCACCAGTTTCATTTGCTTAGTCTGAAAATGCTTCAGTTAATTGAGGTACAATTTGTTTTTTACGTGATACAACACCAGGTAAAGTAATTACCTCTTCAACCACTGGTTGTTTGAATGCTTTTTCTACAGGAATAATATTCTCGCCCAGAACAAAGGCAATTGAATCGCTCTCTAAAATATCTGTAATCAATAGGACAAATAAATCAAAGTTACTTGCAGCAATTTCTTCACGCATTGCATTTAATATTTCATCTTTACGTCCTAACATCTCGTCAAACCCAATCGCATTGATTTGGCCAATACGGACGGATTGTTCGTTCATATCAAATGTTTTTGAATCAGATTGAACTAACTCAAGTGCAGATTTAGCACTTAATTTTGTTCCTACTTTTAATAAGTCAAGACCATACTTATCAATGTTTACATCTGCAATTTTTGCTAATTCATTCGCAATTTTCTCATCTTGTGATGTACTTGTTGGTGATTTGAATAATAACGTATCAGAGATAATCGCTGATAACATTAAGCCTGCGATTGCTTTTGGAACATCAATGTTATTTTCTTTGAATAGTTTATAAATAACACTTGCTGTACTTCCAATTGGTTCTGCACGGTAGAATAATGGATTAGATGTTTCAAAATTAGCAATTCTATGGTGATCAATAACGAAATCAACTTCAACCTCATCTAAATCATTCACTGATTGTGTAGCTTCGTTATGGTCAACTAAAGCGACGCGTTCTACTTCATTTGAAACAGATGACACAACACGTGGTCTCTCAACGTTAAAATAATCTAATGCAAATTGAGTTTCTTCATTTGGTGTACCAAGAGCCACAGCTTCTGACTCATGACCGATTTTTTCTAAATAAAAACTAAATGCAATCGCTGATGCTATCGCATCAGTGTCTGGATTTTTATGTCCAAAAACTAAATATTTTGACATGAATATATTCCTCCTTACGGTTAATTCTAATATAGTTTATCATTATATTACTAAAAAATGAATGACCTTTTCTAACTATTCATCATTTTTAGATTCTTGATTAATTAGTTTTAGTTGAGCGAGATGTATATCAAGTATATTCCCTAGTTTTTCAATTTCCTTAACAGCAGAACCGTTTGATAATCGTTCTGATATTGGATAATCATTCGGTTGAATCTCACTTTCAAAGCCAGTATCACCATATACGACTAATGGTGCATCGGCATCTGTAATTGCTAACGCATTGATTAGACGATGTGGTTGAGACTTCAATTCTTTTAATAATAGAATACCACGGCTACCACGAGAAGCTGATCCAACAATACCTGGTTTAAATCGTTTAATATTCCCTCTTTGAGTTAATCCAACAATTTGTGTATTCGTATCATCTTCGATAATTAAGGCAGCAGCAACATAATCTTCTTCTTTAAGGTTTATACCAATAACCCCTTGTGCTCGTAAACTATAACTAGACACTTCGCTAATCGGATATCTTAAGCTATAACTACGATGTGTTAAGAATACGACTTGGTAGTTAGTCTTATCTTTGATAGGTATTGCTGAGATAAGCTCGTCGTCTTTTTTCAATTTCATAGCAACAGCTGATTTTGTTTTGTAACTTCTAAATGTTACAAATTCATCGAGCCTAGTTTGTTTAATCATTCCTAAACGTGTGGCAAGAAGTATCTTATCGTCAGCAATACTTGAATCTGGTTCACCAATACCTTGAACGGCTTTAAAGGCAGCAACGAGTTGCTCACCCTCTTTAAGACGGTATTTTTGTGAGATGTGCATTCCCATATCATTCCAACGGATATCAGGTAATTCATTGACTGGTATGTAAATATAATTTCCTTTGTTAGTAATCATGACGATCGCATCATAAGTACTTAACTTCTCAACATAAATTGCATAATCAAATTCGCGACGCCCCAAATTCAATGTATCAGACGAATTAAATGAACGGTGGCTTGTGCGTTTAACATAACCTTCATTCGTTACGGATACAACGACATCTTCTTGTGGAATTAAAAGTGTTGATTCAATCTTAATTTCTTCAACTTCAGCTTCAATTTCAGTCCGACGTGGTGTTGCAAATTTCTTTTTCACATCGCTTAATTCATGAATTAATACTTTATTTAAAATATCATCATTTGCTAAGATATTTTCATACATACCAATACGTTCATTCAATTCTAAACGCTCATTTTGTAAAGCGGTAATATCAGTATTGGTTAAACGATATAATTGCAATGAAACAATCGCTTCTGCTTGTTCATTTGAGAAATCAAATTCTTTTACTAAATTTGCTTTCGCATCGGATTTGTTTTCACTTTGGCGGATGCTTGCAATCACTTCATCTAAGATTGACATTACTCGAATTAACCCGTCTACAATGTGTAAACGTGTCTTATCTTGAGCTAATTGGAATCTCGTACGTCTAGTAATTACTTCACGTTGATGATCGATATAAGATTCAAGAATTAGTTTTAAATTCGCTAATACAGGACGTCTGTTATGAATGGCAATCATATTAAAGTGATAATTTACTTGTAATTCGGAATTTTTTAGTAAATAGTTCAATACAGCATCGGCATCGACATCGCGTTTTAATTCAACTACAAGGCGGACTCCATCACGGTCCGATTCATCGCGGACTTCTGAAATCCCCTCTAATTTTCTTTGTAAACGAATGTCATCTAAACGTTGGATGAGTTTAGACTTATTTACATCATAAGGGAGTTCGGTCGCAACAATTTGTGACTTACCACCCTTAAGTGTTTCAATATCAATTTTAGAGCGAACAACGACTTTTCCGTTCCCGTTCTCATAGGCGTTACTTAAATCTTTCGCTCCTTGAATAATCCCGCCGGTTGGAAAATCTGGACCCTTGATGAATTTTAATAAATCAGAGAGTTCATATTTCTTATGTTTCAATATATAAATAACAGCGTCAATGACTTCACCTAAATTATGAGGCGGAATCTCGGTCGCATAACCGGCTGAAATCCCTGTCGCGCCATTGACAATTAAGTTAGGGTATCTTGCTGGCAAGACTATCGGTTCTTCAATCGTGTCATCAAAGTTAAGCGCATAATCAATTGTTTCGTAGTTTATATCTTCTAATAGTACTGACGCTATAGGTGATAGACGAGCCTCCGTATAACGCATCGCTGCAGCTGGATCCCCGTCCATACTCCCGTTATTACCGTGCATATCAATTAATGGCTCTCGCAACTTCCAGTCTTGACTTAATCGGACCATCGCTTCATAAACTGATGAGTCCCCATGAGGGTGGTAGTTACCTATAACATTCCCAACGGTCTTAGCCGACTTACGATAAGCATTTTCAGACGTATTACGGTCTTGTTGCATCGCATATAGTATACGACGTTGTACTGGTTTCAATCCGTCTCTTATATCAGGCAAGGCACGGTCTTGTATAATGTATTTAGAATAGCGACCAAATCGGTCACCGATGACGTCTGCGAACGTCAGTTCTTCAATGTGTTCATTTGGATTAACGACCATTTATATCATCCTCACTAAATAAATTTATCTGAGATTCACCATTGTCATGATTTAAATCAATCTCGGGTTCAGAATGATTTTCTAACTTTTCTTTGACATCGATACTTGCTTCCTCGTCTTTTTGACTCGTACTGATATCAGATTCTTTAAGCAGTGTATCCTCTTCATCCAAGGTAAAGCGGACATTGCTTTCAATCCATTTACGTCTTGGTTCTACTTTGCTTCCCATTAAAGTTGTTAATCGTCTCTCAGACATGGCAGCATCATCAATGGTTACACGGATTAATAAACGTGATTCAGGATTCATCGTTGTATCCCATAATTGATCAGCATTCATCTCACCTAAACCTTTATAACGTTGTAAGATATAGCCTTTTCCAACTTGTTTAATTTTTTCTTCTAATTCTTCATCTGTCCAAGCATATTCAATCACTTCTTTCTTACCCTTTCCTTTACTTACTTTGTAAAGTGGTGGCATCGCTAAGTATACTTTCCCGGCTTCTAATAAAGGTTTCATGTAACGATAGAAGAACGTAAGTAGTAATACTTGAATATGAGCCCCATCGGTATCCGCATCGGTCATAATGATGACTTTATCATAGTTAGATTCAATGATATTGAAATCCTTCCCAACCCCAGCACCAATGGTATAAATCATCGTATTAATCTCTTCGTTTTTTAGAATATCAGCCATCGAGGCTTTTTCAGTATTAATGACTTTACCTCGTAATGGTAAGATTGCTTGATAGCGACGGTCACGTCCCAATTTAGCTGACCCACCAGCTGAATCTCCCTCGACTAAATAAAGTTCATTTTTCGAAGCATCTTTTGATTGTGCTTTGGTTAATTTTCCAGAAATTAGTTTTTCTTGTTGAGATTTCTTAGCACCGGTACGTGCTGCATCTCTGGCTTTTCTGGCTAATTCACGTGTTTCACGCGCTTTAATCGCCTTACGTAAAATCATTTGACTGAAGTTACCATTTTCATTTAAGTAAGCAGATAAAAATTCATTCACAGCATTATCAGCTAACTGACGCGCTTTCGGTGTACCCAGTTTATCTTTAGTTTGCCCCTCGAATTGTAAGTATTGTTCAGGTACACGAATAGATATGACGGCTGCTAACCCTTCACGCACATCTGATCCTTCAAGGTTTTTGTCTTTTTCTTTTAGTAAGCCTGATTTACGTGCATATTCATTAAACGCTTTTGTAATTCCCGTCTTCATACCCGTTTCATGCGTTCCCCCACCATAAGTGCGGACATTATTAGCAAAAGAAAGAATTGTTTCAGAATAGCCATCATTGTATTGCATAGCAAAATCAATCTCGAATTCATCCACAGCAGTTGAAAAACTCGCAATCTCACCCATTGTATCTTTTTCTTCATTTAGGTAATTGATGAAATCATGTAAACCATTTTCAAATAAAAATGTTTCGCTTTCTTCATGAATTTTATCCTCGATGGTAATTTCTAAGCCTTTTAATAAGTAAGCAGATTCACGGAATCGCTCGCTAATCGTGCTATAATTGATTTTTGAGCTACCAAAAATACTATCATCCGGCATAAAATGCACCGTCGTCCCTGTCATGGATTTCGAAGGTGCCTTTGTTTTCTTCAGTTTCGTCGCTGGTTTACCACCATCTTCAAAGCGCATTGTATATTTGTAACCATCACGATAAACGGTTACTTCTAACCAACTTGATAAAGCATTAACAACGCTCGCTCCAACACCATGCAACCCTCCGGCAGATTTATAGCCACCTTGACCGAATTTACCTCCGGCATGTAGCACTGTAAAGATGACTTGAATTGTTGGAATACCACTGTCATGTAAACCAATAGGCATCCCTCGACCATTATCTTCGATTAGGACACTGCCATCCTCCATTAACGTTATATTTATCTTATCAGCAAATCCACTTAACGCTTCGTCTACTGAATTATCTACTATCTCATATATTAAATGATGCAAGCCTTTTTGATCTGTCGATCCAATATACATACCCGGACGCTTACGTACTGCGTCTAGTCCTTCGAGTATTTGAATGGCATCATCATTATAATTTGTAAGGTTTGGTTTCTGTGCCAATATTACACCTCTTTTTTCTATTAATAATCAACTACTTTATCATATCAAAAATTTTTCTGTTTTTCTGTATTAAATTTTAAAATGTTTATTTGTCACGATTTAATTGCATTTGACCTTTTGAATTTTATATAAAGAACTTGGATATTGCAAACTCTTTTCATTTCTATTGCCGTTAAATGATTACTCACATTGTTTTACTATCTTAAATTATCTATATTAATTAAAATTTATATGGTAAAATAAAGCCAGTTATTAGGAGGTTGCTATGGAAACAATAATGAATAATATCTGGCCTATCATATGGGTCATCTTAGCATACTGTATTGGATCATTTCCAACAGGCGTACTCTATTCTAGAACACGCCATGATATAGATGTCCGCTCTTTAGGGAGTGGAGGCAGTGGCGCAACCAATGTTGGACGAAATTTTGGTTTTCGTGCAGCAGTAATGGTAACGATTGTTGATGTACTGAAAGGCTTAATTCCGGTACTCATTGCAAAAAATTTATTCCCTGAGTCTCCGTTAATTATAATGGCGACTGCTTTAGCTTGTGTTATTGGGCATTCCTATCCTTTATGGGCAGGCTTTCGCGGTGGAAAAATTGTCGCAACTTCAATCGGCGTATTAGTCGCATTTAATATTTATCTCGGATTAGCTTTAGTTTTAATCTTAGGTCTTCTGATATTCTTAACAAGTACAGTCAGTCTGTCGTCGATGACAAGCTATTCTATCATAGCACTATATATTGCGATTACAAATCCGGATCCTGTTTACAAAGTAGGTTTCGTACTTATTGCACTGTTACTTCTGTATCGTCATCGTACAAATATCCAGAGACTTTTAAAAGGGAACGAAAGTCGTATTAATTGGGGATTGAATAAACCAAAAAAATAAATCAAAAAACCGCCTGAGCGATAAGTGCTACTTTAAAAATAGCACTTATCAGTTAATCGGCGGTTTTTTTATCGGTTAATTTTTTCTAAATGACATAGTGTAATCATGAGTCATCAATTGCGATGCACGTAATTCATGAATTGCATATTTTTCAGCTAAATGGCCTGTTGTATTATCAGGATCTGCAATACCAGACCAGGGTTCAATACATACAAATGGCGCACGTCTAGGATATGGTGACCAAATCCCAACGAAGTCCATCCGATTTGGTTTCATTCTAATCGCTACATCATTGGTCTTATCTTCTAACACTATCTCAGTTTGTTGACTAATTTGATAAATTAAGGCGTCATTTTTGAATGTTGTATGTTTTAATGGAACTTCATTAACTTCAACATATTTCGCTTTATTTGGTATCGTTAAACCATCTTTACTAAGCGGTATTTGCAAGTATTGGCCTGCAGGTTCGAATCTGAAAGAGACATCATCAAATTCTTCCTTAGAACCTGAAGTAGATTGACTTACATTAAAAGCAGGATGACCACCGATACTGTAATACAAAGTCTTATCTGTAGACGGATTTAATATCTCATAGCTTACTGTAATACTGGAGTAATGCAAGATGTAATTAATTTGTAAGCTGAATTCAAAAGGAAATTTTTCATGCGTTTCCTCCGTATTCTTTAAATATAAACTTGCTGAATTGCTCGTAATATTTTGAACGCGAAACGGCAGGTCCCTAGCAAAACCATGTTGAGACATATGATATTCTTTATCATCAAATTGATAAGAATCATCTTTTAACTTTCCGACAATCGGAAATAACACCGGTGCATGTCTTGCCCAATACTTTTCATCGGCTTGCCATAAAAATTCATAATCCGTTTTCTTGTCAACGATGGAAACGAGTTCGGCACCCTCTTCTTTAATTTTAACGATTAAATAGTCATTTTCTAAAGTAACCATTTAGGTTCCTCCCAGCTTCTATTATAAGATATAGTGACTTAAATCACTATTTTCAACGATTTTCTCTAATCGTTGTTCAACGTATTGTTCTGTTATTTCAATTTCGCCCATCTGCATTTCAGCCGATTCGAATAATAATTCTTCTAGGACTGTTTCTAGAATTGTATGGAGGCGTCTTGCTCCAATATTATCAGTTGTATCATTTAAACGAACCGCATATTCTGCTAGTTTTTCGATCGCAGCTTCAGTAAAATGAATTTCTACACCTTCTGTTGCTAACATTGCTTCGTATTGCTTAATTAAAGCGTTTTTAGGTTCTGTTAAGATGCTTACAAAGTCACTTCCAGTTAAATCATTCAGATTCACACGAATTGGGAATCGTCCTTGTAACTCAGGGATTAAATCCGATGGTTTTGATTCATGAAAAGCACCTGATCCAATAAATAATATATGATCTGTTTGGATAATACCGTATTTAGTTTGAACTTGACTTCCTTCAACGATTGGTAAGATATCTCGTTGAACACCCTGACGGCTGACTTCACCACTGTTTTGGTTTGTTGATGCAATTTTATCAATTTCATCAAAAAAGATAATCCCATTACTTTGTGCAAGTTCTAAAGCTTTTTGATTAATGTCATCTTGATTAATTAATTTATCTGCTTCTTCTTCTGTCAGTAATTTAATTGCTTCTGCAACAGTTATTGTACGTTCAATTTTCTTTTTAGGTTTTAGCGCATTTAAGCTTTCTTGCATATCCATCATTTGTTCCATAGCTGGGTTCATACTATTTAATTGAAGTTTTTTCTCTTCCATTTTTATCGTCACTTCGTGATTATCTAATTTACCTTCACGAATTTGTTGACGAATGGCACGACGCGTTGCTGCCACTTCTTCAGTGACAATTTCCTCTTCTTCTTCCTCGACGTCATTGGCCGCGGGATTCATTTGCTTAAACATTTCCGCGAAGTTTCCAAATGGATTTGCTTGGTTTTGTTGTGAAGTTGATTCAGCTTTGGCAGGTTTTTCCCCAGGTTTCAATGCTTTAGCAATGCGTTCAATCGCTTTCGCTTCTGCTGTTTCTTTAACTTCTTCTTGTTTCTGTTTCTTAAGTAGACGAATACTATTCTCAACTAAGTCACGTACCATTGATTCAACGTCTCGACCCACATAACCTACTTCTGTAAATTTCGTTGCTTCAATTTTAATGAATGGCGCTTGAGCAATGTCAGCTAAACGTCTTGCAATCTCAGTTTTACCTACCCCAGTAGGGCCAATCATAAGTAAATTCTTGGGCTTTACTTCTCTTTGTAATTCATCATCGAGTTTTAGTCGGCGAATTCGATTTCGTAATGCAATGGCAACAGAGCGTTTTGCGTCACTTTGACCAACAATATATTGATCTAAAGCTTCCACAATTTTTCTTGGTGTTAAATTATCCATAATATCCTCCTAGTAAATTTTTACTTGTATAAATTAGTCATTAAACGATTCGACAATAATATTATCGTTTGTAAATACATCAATCTCACTTGCAATTTGTAAAGAGTTTTTTGCAATCTCTTCAGCAGATAAGTCTCCATATCTTAACATGGCTCTGGCTGCAGATAAGGCAAAGTTACCACCTGATCCAATCGTTAAGACGCCATCATCTGGTTCAATGACTTCACCCGTCCCACTTACTAATAAGATGTTATTGCGGTCCATAACGATTAATAATGCTTCTAATTTTTGAAGCGAACGGTCTGTACGCCATTGTTTAGCAACCTCTACAGCTGCACGAGCTAATTGTCCTTGATGCGCTTGAAGTTTTGCTTCAAACATTTCTGATAAGGTAATCGCATCAGCGACTCCACCAGCAAAGCCAACGATAACATCATTATTATAGATGCGGCGTAATTTCTTCGCGCCACCTTTCATAATAACACTTTCACCCATAGTTACTTGACCGTCTCCGGCCATTGCTACTTTATTATCTTTTTTGACTGCACATATTGTTGTCATTATTATTCCTCCTTATGTTGTCGTTTTGCTCTTGGAAACACATTTAAATAAGTGCTTCTTAAACGATCTTTTGTTATATGAGTATAAACTTGTGTTGAACTTAAGTCTTCGTGTCCTAATAATTCTTGCACACTTCGCATATCCGCCCCATTATTCAATAAATGCGTCGCAAATGTATGCCGAAGTTTATGAGGATGTATTGAAAGATTTAGCCCTGCTTCTTTAACGATAGAATTAAGTATCTTTCTAACTTGCGTTGGACTTAGTTGTAATCCCGTTTTTGATAGAAACACATAGTTCCTGTCTTCTGGCTTACTTTTGGCAGCAAGTTCAGGTCTTAATTCTTGAATATATTTTGTTAGGCTTTTTAATGCAAGATCACCTACAGGTATAATACGTTCTTTATTCCCTTTACCAATCACTCGAACTAGTGACATATCATAATCAACTTGCTGGAGTGTCAAATTAGTTAACTCACTAACTCGCATTCCCGTTGCATAGAGTAACTCTACCAATGCACTATGTAACAATTGTATGGATGACTCTGATACTTCAATCGCGGTAAATAGTTCTCGCATCTCGTCTTCATAAAAAAAGTCCGGTAATCGTTGTTTCTTAACATTATATTGAATTAATTCCATTGGATTACTATCTATCCAATCCATTCTTAAAGCGTATTTAAAAAATACTCGTAAACTTGATAACTTTCTAGAAATGGTCGTTCGAGCCAACTCTCTCTCGTTTAAAAAAGCTAAAAATAGTCTAAAATCTTGGTAAACTAACTTTGTAATGTCTGTTTCTCCGGAACTTTCTAAAAATTTATGAAATTCATTCAAGTCTTTTGAATAGGCCAGGACAGTTTGTTTAGAGTAACGTCGTTCATTCTCGATATGATTTAGAAATTGACTAATATAATCTTCCATTCTATCCCTCATTTCCACTATAAGCTTTTCATGCATCTACCGCAATTTTTTATTTTTAAATTTTTCCTATAAAAGTGATTCATACTATTTTACAGTGCCTTATAATATTCTATCAATTAATATGCATTTTGTAATCATTCCAAGGTCTGATTAATATGAAAACCGCATCATTTTTATAGTACTTTCTAAGTTTAACACGTTTTCATAAACTAAATATGAAATGTATAAATAAAAATGCGATAACTATTCGATTGAGTAGTTATCGCAAATTTGATTAATTCACTAATTCTTCAGCATAATCACAGTTACTACATTTTACTTGGCTACCTTTTCTTGTTACTTTTTCAGTTAAGAAGTGATCACACTTTGGACATGAGCGTGCAATTGGTTTATCCCATGAAACAAAGTCACATTCAGGATAGCGAGTACATCCATAGAAAATTCTATTTTTCTTAGATTTACGTTCAACTACTTCGCCTTCTTTACAAGTTGGACAAGTAACGCCGATTTTTTTTACAATGGCTTTCGTATTTCGACAGTCTGGGAAAGCACTACATGCATAGAATTTACCATAACGGCCAATTTTAATAACCATTGGGTGGCCGCAGACATCACAATCAAAGCCAGCAGGTTCATCTTTAATTTCGATTTCTTCCATATTAACTTCGGCTTGTTTTATTTCTTTTTCAAAGCCAGTATAGAATTCATCTAATAATTTAACCCAGTTTTGCTTACCATCTTCAACTTCATCTAAGCCTTTTTCCATACCGGCTGTAAAGTCAGTATCAACAATATCTGGGAAGAATTCTACCATCACACTATTAACAATTTCACCTAGTTCTGTCGGTTCAAATCGTTTAGCGACCATTTTCACATAGTATCTTTTTCTTAATGTTTCAAGCGTTGGTGCATAAGTTGACGGACGTCCAATACCTAATTCTTCAAGAACCTTCACTAAACTTGCTTCATTGTATCGCGCAGGTGGTTGTGTAAAGTGTTGCTCTGGATTAATTTCTGCAAGTTTAACTAAATCGTCTACAGATAAGTCTGGTAAGTAATTATCTTTCTTAGACTTAGTTTCATATACTCTTAAAAAACCTTCGAATTTGATTCGAGAGCCATTCGCACGGAAATTCACGTCGTTTTGAGTGATGTCAGCTCGAATGGTATCATACACAGCATCTGTCATTTGGCTCGCTACAAAACGTGACCAAATTAATGAATATAATCTAAATTGATCGCGGGATAGATATTCCTTTATGTCATCAGGTGCTAAAGTTACATCTGAAGGACGGATCGCCTCATGGGCATCTTGTGTGTTTGCAGAATTTGTCACCGCTGTACCTTGTCCAAGATACTCTTGACCAAATTTCTCTTTAATATAATTACTTGAACTTGCTTTAGCGGTTTGAGAAATACGTGTTGAGTCTGTACGCATATAAGTAATTAAACCAATCGTATTCTTCCCAATCGCAATCCCTTCATATAATTGCTGTGCAATCATCATCGTTTTCCCAGCTCGGAAATTAATTCGGTTTGATGCATCTTGTTGAAGTGTACTTGTCGTATATGGTTTTGGTGATTTTCGACGACGTTCTTTTTCTACGATATCAACAATTTTAAAGTCTTTATCTTGATCGAGTTTATCTAAGATCCCTTTGACTTGCTCTTCAGAAGTTAACTCAACCTTTTTACCATTCTCACCATAGAATTGTGCTTCAAAACTCGAGCGACCTTTTTTGAATTTAGTAGGAATTGACCAGTATTCTTCCGGTTTAAACGCACGGATTTCGTGTTCACGATCGATAATTAATTTTAAAGCCGTTGATTGAACACGTCCGGCACTTAATCCACCTTTAATTTTCTTCCATAATAGAGGAGAAATTGAATAACCAACAATACGATCTAAGATACGTCGTGCTTGTTGTGAATCAACTAAATCCTGATTGATGTCTCTCGGATTTTTAAATGCATCTTTTACAGCATCTTTAGTAACTTCGTTAAATACAACGCGGTTTTTGTCTCCTTCTTTTAAGCCTAGAATATAGCTTAAATGCCAAGCAATTGCTTCCCCTTCGCGGTCCGGATCGGCTGCGAGATAGACTTTTTCAGCTTTTTTGGCTAATTTTTTTAATTCTTTAACGGTATCACCGCGGCCACGTATAGTTATATATTGAGGATCAAAATTATTTTCAAAATCAATCCCCATCTTACTTTTTGGTAAATCTCTTAAGTGACCTTTACTCGCTACAACTTTATAGTTTCTTCCTAAATATTTATCTATTGTTTTAGCTTTGGTTGGTGATTCGACGATGACTAAGTATTTATATGCCACCCTCAATCAACTCCTTTAAATTATTTTTATTTTTGGATATGTTTAATTTATAAAATCGTAAACATATTAGTCCATTCTGATATTGATGTCAAATATTAAATTTCAACTTTATATTTTTCTATCCATTATATAGACAATAAATTAAAGTTTAAATGAATTTTTTCTTATATATATACGTGTCATTAAATTAATAGCCTTGCATTTGAAAGATTTCCTTTAATTCATCAATCATCGATGGAATATCCAATACGGGTGTCGCTCCGATTTGGATTAAGTCATTACAACCTCTTGATTGATCATCTGTGATACGTCCAGGTACAGCAAAGACTTCGCGGTTATACTGCAAAGCATAATTAGCAGTAATTAAGCTACCGCTTCTTTGTGCTGCTTCAATGACAATGGTTGCTTTGGATATGCCGGCAACTAACCGATTCCTCAATACAAAATGATGTTTCATTGGCTTTATATTTGGCATATATTCACTTAGAATGAGGTCCTGTTGTTCCATTCTTTTTTGAATGTATTTATTCGCTCTTGGGTAATAATAGTCTAAGCCACAAGGAATGATCGCGATACTTCTGCCATTGGGATGTTCAAGGTTATACTCATGAACTGAAGCATCTACACCTAAGGCTAATCCTGATACGCTCACCCATGTTTCTTTTGACAAGGCATTTATAATCTCACGAGTGACTGTCTTTCCGTAAGTAGTCATTTGTCGTGTTCCAATGACAGATACTTTCGGTTCCCTTATAAGCCCTATGTCTCCTCTGTAAAAGACAAGTATAGGTGGCTGTGCCGTATGATACCATAACATCGGATAATGATATTCACCGATCATAATGGAATACTGTGCTAATTGAGTTAAAGTCGTTAAATCGGCTAAACGAATATGATTAAAATTTGCTTCCACTGTTAGTTTTACTTGTTTTGTTTGTCTAACCTCAATCAATATTTTTTGACACTCTAGGGGTTCAAGTTCTTCTCTTAATAATCGATAATCCATAATAACTTCTAAGTAGGTCGCCAAAACTTTGTGCGATACATTTTTTGCTTTTAGAAAAATAAGTTGTTCTTTAATTTTTAATTTCATATTACACCTCCATATATATATACAAAAAAAAGAGACAAATCCATTAAAAAAAGACGAAATAATTTAAATTATTTCGTCTTTCTTCTATTATATATTGATGTCGTATGACTTACGGGTGAAAATGACTGTCTATGAATCGGAGTATAGCCAAATTGTTGTAAGGCATCTAAGTGATTTTTTGTCCCATAACCCATATTTTTATCAAATTCGAATTCCGGATATAACTGATGATAACTTAACATTAGTTCATCACGATGTACTTTTGCTATGATACTTGCTGCTGCAATAGAAATCGATCGTTCGTCACCTTTAATTATTTTAGTTTGTGGAATATCAGTGTTCAAATTAAGTGCATCAATCAACAAGTGTTGTGGCTTAATTAGCAGCTCACTTACACTTTTTAACATCGCTATCTTAGTAGCTTCCAATATATTGACTTTATCAATAACAGAGTTATCTATTTCAATAATACTGTAAGCAACAGCCTCTTCTTTAATTAATTTTGCGTATTCAACACGTTTAGCGTGTGATAATGATTTTGAATCATTGATTCCAACAAGTTTGTCCATATCTCGAGGTAATATAACACTGGCCGCAACAACCGGTCCAGCAAGTGGACCTCGACCAACTTCATCAATTCCCGCAATATACGTTAGATTTTGCTTGTCATAAAGATCAAGTTCGAATTCTAATCTTGTCTGATGCTCAAGTAATTGTTTTGCTAAGTTTTGTTTTTTAATTTCGAATTGCTTTAATAATTTCTGAACACCTTTGCGTTCGTCGAGTTTTAACTCAGTCAATTGAGCATCAGTCAATTCTTCATTAGATAACAATTCCTTGATGTCTTTAATGGTCATTTTACTCATTTGTTACTTGCTCTACTTTATCTAATGTCACTGAACCTAAGTTATTTTTTCGATAATCAAAAATAATTCGTTGACTTGCAGCTTCGTAGTCATCTCTCAAGTTCATTTTTTCTGTTATTTTAATTAATAAGTCAACCGGTGTATTATTTAATACATCGTCTTGAGTCACATTATATCGGTTTACTAAAAGATCTACGTGATTCTCTTGGTAATATGCAAGTAAAAATAAAGCAAGATCATCCATATATAATAATGTATCTTTGATAGCACCTGTAATACCTAATTTAGTTCCCACATTCGGATCTTCGAATTTAGGCCATAGAATACCAGGTGTATCTAATAATTCAAAGTCTTTATTAATTTTTAACCAACGTTGGGCTTTTGTGACCCCTGGCTTGTTCCCTGTTTGCGCTTGGTTTTTCCCAACAAAACGATTAATCAAAGTAGACTTACCAACATTGGGAATTCCAAGAATCATCAAACGAATAGCCCTTGGTTTAACGCCGCGTTCTTTTTGCTTCTCAAAGTAATCCGCCATAATTGCCTGGATTCTTTGTTGAAGTTTTCGTAAACCCTTATTGTGTTGCGAGTCAATCGCGACAGCAGGTATATCTTGTGATTCATAATAGTCTAACCATAGATTCGTTACTTCACTATCAGCTAAATCACTTTTATTCAATGCAATAATTCTTGGTTTGTTTCCAACAATCTCATTAATCATCGGATTACGACTTGATTCTGGAATTCTAGCGTCAACTAATTCAATAACAACATCAACTAGATGCATTTTTTCTGTAGCTTCACGCCTTGCTTTCGCCATATGTCCGGGAAACCACTGTATAATATTTGATGACATAAAATATCCACCTCTATTCTAAAATGTTTACTGTTCCATCCTCTGTTAAATTATACTCTTCTATCTTACCAAATCGCTCGAAAGGAAAGTAGACAAAATTAGTTACACCTTGAATATCTTCGGCTTGAATGAGTCCAAACTGACGGCTATCACCCGAATAGGGTCGATTGTCCCCCATTACAAAGTAATAATCTTCTGGAACTTCCGTCAAACCTAAAGTATCCCATAAACTGAAATCTTCAGTAAATTTCCCCTCAGTTTCTGATTTGAGGGGTTCTAAATACGGTTCTTCAACCGGTTGATTATTCAAATATAATGTATCATTTGAAAAGTATATCTCATCTCCAGGTTCTCCAATAATCCGTTTCACATATGAATCCCCCGAACCTCTAGGGTCTGGAAATACTACAACATCGTAGCGTTCTATGTCTTTATTTCTCAACATAACCATTTGATCTTGATTATGTAATTGTGGTTCCATTGAACTACCTTCAACTTGAAACGGCTGTAAAACATAATGGCGCAGTGCTAAAAATATTAGCACTGCAACCAATACGGCAAATATGATACTCACTAATTCATTAATTAGATATTTGAGCAAGCTCATGCTGCTTCACCTTTAGAAACTAACTCAACTAACACATCCACGGCAGCATCATATTGAGCGTCATTTTCTTGAATATATTCTCTAGCCTTTGTATTTAAAGTCGTGGCAGTTTCTCCCGTCACTTCGCCAGTGACTTCTAAATCATTATCTTCTTGAAATTGCTCGACAGCTGTTTGTATTGATTCATCAAAGTATGTTCCGACATTCACTTCATAGCCAAACGCATCTAACATATTTGTAAGCGATTCAACTTGATCAGAGCCATCGCCTAAAACAAGTACTTCTTCAGAGTTCAGTATAATTGACGTTTCTATTAGATGACCTTCTACTTGAACCGTAGGTTCAACCCCTACTTCATGAATCCACTCACCGCTTGGTGTTAACCAACGCGCAAAAGTTAGTTTTAACTCTCCGAAATCAGTCGGATTTAAGATAGTTTGTACCGAACCTTTACCAAAACTAGTTGTACCTACAATAGGTGCGTCAGTATTTTCTTTAATTGCAGCAGTTAAAATTTCACTGGCACTCGCACTACCTTCATTAATTAACAAGACATATGGTTCAGTAATTTGGAAGTCTCCGTATTCTGAATCATTCGCAACATACGTGGAAGTTGTTGTCCCACTTTCTTCCATTTGCATAATAATTTCATCGTCTTCTAAGAACATATTGCTGATAGCTAATCCTTGATCTAATAATCCACCAGGATTATATCTTAAATCGAATACAAAGGAGGTTGCACCTTGTTCTCGTAAATCTTCAACAGCTGATACTAATTCATCATAGGTCGTACCATTGAACTGAGTAATTTGAACATTTCCGATGGTAGCATCTTCTTCATCCAACTCACCTGTAACTGTTGTGATTGGAATTTCGGCGCGTTCTAATTCAACATTAAATTCCGAAGAACCACGTTGAATTAACAAATTCACTGTGGTTCCTTCGTGACCACGAATTAAATCAACTACTTCATTCGTATCCATCCCTGTTAACTCAGTACCATCCGCTTCAAGAATTATATCATTTGGTTGAATTCCGGCTTCACTGGCTGGTGTCCCATCAATAGGCGTTACAATGACAATTTTGTCATCGCTCGCCATAATTTGAATTCCGACACCTTGGAAAGAACCTTCAACAGTTTCATTCATATCCGCCGATTCTTGGGCATTTAAATACTCTGAATAAGGATCTTCGATAGAATCTACCATCCCTTTCAGTGCACCTTCCATTAATTGATCTTTACTTACATCCTCAATATAAAATTGTTGAATGGCATAGTAATTATCCATAAAATTTTGAATATCTTCGTCACTCAGTTCCTCTACATTCGCTTCTTCATCACCAAACAACCATTCAAAACCTTGAACTTCTGTCAATGAAGATGAACTGAAAAATACAAAGGCGAAAATAACAACGATCGAGGCAATAGACCCATATTTAAAGCTTTTTTTCATATTCTCACCTCAGTTTTTTTCTATTTATCTAGTTTCACTGCAGTTTCTAAAGCGATTTTCATCATTTGTGTAAATGTATTTTGACGTTCTTCAGCTGTTGTTTCCTCACCTGTGATTAGATGATCACTTATTGTACACATAGCCAAAGCTTTACGGTTATGTTTTGCTGCAACAGCATAAAGTCCTGCTGCTTCCATTTCAACCGCTAAAACACCGTAATCTGCTAATTTTTTCTTGTCCATCTCTTCATTATAGAAACGATCACTTGATAAGATATTTCCAACATGGATATCATCTTCACTTAATGATTCGGTCGCTAAATGATAAGCAATATCTAAAACATCGAAATTAGCGATGGCGGAATAATGTACTTGTCCGTTAAAGATATTTTGTAAGATACTTGAATCTGTCGTTGCTCCCTGACCAAATACAATATCACGAACTTTAACTTCGTTTTTCATACCACCAGCAGAACCAATACGGATAATAGTTTCAACCTCATATTCAGTATATAACTCTTCGGCATATAACATCGCAGAAGGGATACCCATACCAGATCCTTGAACTGATATTTTTACTCCATTATATTCTCCTGTATAACCAAACATATTACGAACGGTATTGTATTGTGTTACATTCTCTAAGAATGTCTCCGCAATAAATTTCGCTCTTAATGGATCTCCTGGAAATAGAACTGTTTTTGCAATGTCACCTTTTTTTGCTCCAATATGTACACTCATTATATTATTCCTCCTTAAAAATTATCAAATTGATATGATTGCCAAGTATCATCAAAAATGACTAATAATTTACTATACTCTGGCGATGATTCCAAGTATGTTGATACTTCGTCAAAGCTTTCACTCTTCTTTGGGAAACTTTGATCGGAATGTATGCGATTTGCAAGACGACTAACTGGATCATTAGCATCATGATTCACATATCTAAGAATATATTCGTAAAACGAAGGTCGCATTAATTTACCTACTTTCAATTTATCCTTAATAAGTCATGAATTTATTATAACATCGTATTTAAATAATCAAAACAAGGGAGCGTCAAGAAGTTTGTGTAAATAAAGAATTCCTTCTGTAAAAAAATCAGCTCTCTGCTAGTGTTCCAAACATTTCCCATAGCTCTGCTTCAGCTTGCTGGAAACCGCGGTGGCTTCGGGTTAA